>NZ_JAGJEF010000024.1:0-61910 GCF_018100875.1 Pseudoalteromonas sp. MMG012 | reverse complement strand
CCCCATGTAAATAAAATGTTTACAAACAGCTCATTTGTAAATATTATGCTCATCTAGCAATGTGGAAAACCACCCCTTTTATACCCATTAATAAAAAGGATAAGGATGTGATAAATGGAGATGATTTACGGGCCATGAGAGTCAATGCGGGGATATCTCAAGACGCAATGGCAAAAAAACTTAGGTGTGACAGAAAAACCATTATTAATTACGAATTTGGTGTGAGTGATATTCGCTCAAAACAGCTTTTTTTGTGGTTTTTATATTGTAAGATAGATGCTGAAGCATTATTAAATGAAATAAAACAGATCCACAATCTAACCAATGGTAAAGAAAAACCAAGCTTACAGGATGAAGAGCCATGAAAAAAACAAACCTAAATAAAGTAATTAGCGCTATGAGTTTATTTATAAAAATTGATAGAAAACCAAAGGAACTAGCAAAAAAAAATGCACAAGCGCGCTCTGTTACTTTAGGTTTTTCTCAACCGTCTCATACTTATAATTTAAATTCAAATATATGCGCTTTGGTAAGTGGCGGTGTCACTCCTTATAAAAGACCAAGAGCAACAGCTATTAATCCTAATAGCTTTACGCCCATCATTTTCATCGATGACCCTCAAGGATAGACAATGAAACTTTCAAATTTGATTTTATTGAGCATAGCCTCAATCGCGTTTTTTTATATTCAATTATGGGAAATTCATTTTGTGATTCCCCTATACTTAATCATGCTAAGTGTATTTATAGCAATTGGTATTTTTACAAAAAATGTAAACATGACGCATATTTCAGGGTTTATTTTAGCTCTAACCAGTCTATCTGTTGTTGTTTATGAAAGTGGTCTAGTGAATTATGTGACTCCAGAAGAAAATCCGTTATTACAAAGCTTTCTCATTTATGGTACTCAAATTTTTTTCACCGTCACTATCGCGATAGTATTGATATTTAGAGTACAATTATCTCGATTACTCTCGAATTCAAGAGGTATTGAGCTCACTCACTTCGATGGTGTTTTTCATTGGATTTTCCTTTATATGGCAATGATTAATCTTTTGGCCTTGTTGGAAGATATGGCGTATATCCTTTTTGATATAAAATCTTGGACGCTAATCTATGATAATTTCGAAGGTCTGATTTATATTGCGTGGGCAGTATGTTGTGGTGCTTTACTGACCATGATGATTTGTGAAGCGAAATTGAGTCGTTCAGATGAAGCTAACGCATCATAACTATCTGCGCTCGTTGCTGTAGTATATAAAAACACTTCAAACTAGCTTTAAAGGTAGTTGGCTGATTGCGATAGTCACCAGCTTCCACTCACATTCGGCACATTCCTACTGCCCACACCTTACATATTTCGCTTCTACACGAGTCCAAGATACATTCATAGGTTTATTTTTATAAGGGGAGGTTTCTTGCACGACTCCATTTGTTTATTCAAACTTCATGCTCTTGATTTTGTCAGCTCAGGCGCCAAAGTGTTGTTTGTATTTTCTAAAAATGCTTAGCGAACTTTTCAGCGAAAAAATATCCTAATTAAAAGATAAGCTGAGTACTCTCAACTCTATCTCTTGTATACTGCCCCCCTCTGCTATTTATTAATCAAAAAAACCATGGCGCTCAAATCAACTATAATTAAAACCCACCTATCTATTAGCGACATGGATAGGCATGTATATCAAGACTTATCGCTCACGCTCGCACAACATCCGTCGGAAACTGAGCAACGTTTGATGATCCGAATTTTAGCCTACGTATTACAATTTCAAGAAAGGCTAGAGTTCACCAAAGGGTTATGTGCAGACGACGAGCCTGAAGTATGGCTAAAAAACTATAGTGATGAAATAGAGCTATGGGTTGAACTGGGTTTGCCAGAAGAGAAGCGCGTAAAAAAAGCCTGTAACCGTGCAAAAAGTGTTGTGTTGTATACCTATGGTGAAAATAACCAACCAATATGGTGGCAAAAGAATCAGCAAAAACTGGCCAGTTATCATAATTTATCCGTGATCAGTTTGCCCTATGAAGCAACCGCACAGTTAGCCAATATGGTCAGTCGTGCGATGACGCTTACCATCACCATTCAAGATGGGGAAATTTGGCTCAGCGATGAGCAAACCAGTGTACATATTGTACCGCAACAATTGAAATAAGAGGCACATATGACAATTCGGCGCATCGTAGTATTACATGGTTTGTATATGTCAGGCTTTGTGATGCGCCCACTGTGCGCCAAACTTAAGAAACGCGGCTTTGATATATTAAACTTTAGCTACAATACCCTAGACCCTGACAAAACAGCGATATTTACCACGCTTGATGATTTTATTGGTCATCAAGACACCGCGCTTGTGTGCCACTCAATGGGCGGGCTCGTCGCGCGCGCTTATTTAGAACAACACTCTATTGCCAGTCAATCGGTGAAAAAGGTCATTACGCTTGGCACCCCACACAAAGGCAGTGCAATCGCCAAACATATGCACAATAAAGGGCTTAACATGCTACTTAAAAATAGCATTGAGTTCTTACTCACAGATAATCAAGATTGGCCCTTTTCGGCAAAACTCTATAGTATCGCTGGCGACCTGCCTTTAGGCTTTATGCCGATCTTACAAAAAGGCAGTCGTTCAGATGGCACTGTATTGCTTGAGGAAACACAATTACCAGGCATGGCTGAACATAAAATATTTCACGTTAGCCATACCAGTATGATCTACTCTCGACAAGTCACGCAATATATCAATTCCTTGCTGACCGACGATCATCAATAATCGCCTTTCTCAGCAACCTTATAAGCAATAAATGCCAGTACACCGACAATCAAGGGTACCGGTGCCGCGATGTAACCAAACGAATCTGAGTTTGCGATACTGGCCCCCGCTAAATGCCCAACTAAACCAACCACAAATACCAACAACGCCATAATCACAACGACTATCTCACTCTTATGTTGAGATGGTGTTTTACCTTGCATAATAATACTCCTAAATTCCATCTTCACTGTTTTCAGCACGCAGTGCTGAAGTTCATTGCTATTATGCGCTTAGGTAATGTGTGATTTTTGACCTAAATCAAATATTGCATCGCCTTCATTTTATGCCTTGCTAGAATTTGAACGAGATCAAGTATTGACACGTTAGCAATCATTTTATAGCAACTTGGCAAGCTCTATTCCAACACGTGATAACGACACTTGCCTTATATCACCTATATCAATGAGCATTAGAGTTAAATCAACAAAAACAAATAAAAAGTGAAAATCAATTGATTTTACAGATTACTCTTATTGATTTAACTCGTTGGGCATTTGCCAGACATTCATCCATACTGAACTCATCGAAATAAGGAGCCTACTATGAAAAACACAAATTCAATCGGTTTAGACAATCAAAAAAGCCAAGCATTAGTTGCGTCATTAAACACTCTGTTAAGCAGCTACCAAATTCAATATATGAACGCGCGCGGTTTTCATTGGAACATCAAGGGCCGTAACTTCTTTGAATTGCATTTAAAATTTGAAGAAATTTACAACCTTTTATTAGAGAAGGTTGACGAAATTGCTGAGCGAATTTTAACCATAGAAGGCCAACCTTTACATGTCTTTTCTGACTACCTTGAGCAAAGCCAAATACGTGAAGCAAAAGGGATCAGTGATGGTACACAGGCGTTAGAAAATCTCTTGGCTGGTTTCACAACTTTGATTGGCATGCAACGCATCATACTAGCAGAAGCGGGAGAAGCCGAAGATGAAGGTACCGCAGCTCTAATGAGTGATTACATTAAAGAACAAGAAAAGCTAGTCTGGATGCTCAAAGCTTATTTGAACTAAGGCGAATAAAGCACTGTGATGCTACAGCTAGCCTATTGATAGGTCAGCCGTAGCCTCGAAGAAAGACACAGCTTAAATCACCTAGTGTATCCTTTTACAATTAAAACCTTTTGCACTCTGGTACAAATGGTTAGGCCATCAATATACACCCGCCAACAGCCATGTACCTGACAAATAAACTTTCAGCAAAAGAGTATAGCTGGGCAGGCTATGCTCTTTTCATGCATCTTGGTAATGCTAGTCTAGTAAGCTTATGAAAAATGCCATTTCAAGGGCCTTTTCATGAAGACTCTTAAAACGACCTGACGCACCACCATGACCTGCATCCATATCTGTTTTAAACAAAAGCAAATTATTATCTGTTTTGTACTCTCGTAATTTAGCAACCCACTTCATCGGTTCCCAGTATTGCACTTGAGAATCATGTAGTCCGGTCGTCACAAGTATATTTGGATAGTCTTTTGCTTCGATATTATCATACGGAGAATATGCTAAAATACTGTGGTAATCGGGCGCGTTATTGGGGTTGCCCCATTCATCATATTCGTTGGTTGTAAGCGGTATGGTCTCATCTAACATGGTGGTGAGTACGTCCAAAAATGGCACGTGACACCCAATGCCTAGATATAACTCTGGCGCTTGGTTCGCTACCGCTCCCATCAATAAGCCACCAGCACTGCCACCTGATGCAAACACTTTATTTGAATCACCATAACCTTGCTGTGTGAGTGAACGCGTTACATCCACAAAATCATTAAAACTATTTTCTTTAAACGCTTTTTTACCATTTTCATACCAGGTGCGTCCTAGCATTTCTGAACCACGAATATGTGCAATTGCGTATACAAAGCCGCGATTCAACAAACTCAGTGTGGTACTAGAAAAAGTAGGGTCAATGGTAATTCCATACGCCCCGTAGCCATATTGCAGCAGAGGGTTTGTGCCATCTTTTTTAAAGCTCGCTTTTTTATATACCAAAGAAACCGGTATATTAACCCCATCTCGAGACGTCACAAAAACGCGTTCACAACCATAGTCATCGCTGTTAAATTCACCAAGTACTTCTTGTTGTTTACGCAGCACTTTATTGCCACTGACCAAATCACAATCATACACCGAACTTGGGGTCGTTAGGCTTGAATAATAAATGCGGACGGTTGTTGCGCCTGGCTCTGGGTTTTGACCAACTCCTGCATAATAACACGCATCATTGAAAGTAAGCTGATAGCTCCCCCCTTGATAATCATGAACAACAAAGCGTATTTGCCCCATCTCTCTTTCCGTCACAACAAAGTGGCTGTCAAACAACTCTAAGCCTTCAAGCAACACATCTGCTCTATGTGCTACCACCTCTTGCCATTGCTGCACTTGCGCTATGTTCTGCTGCGAAGCCGTTAATAAACGGAAATTCATCGCATTATTATTGGATAATATATAATACGTGTCCCCCAGCTTATCCAAGCCATATTCATGGCCCATAGTCCTCGGTATTAAGCGCTCAAATTTCCCTTCTGGACGCGCTGCATCTAACACCAACACATCACTTGTTTCAGTTGCTGACAAATAAATATAGATTTGGCTTTCATCACGGCTTTTGCCAAGTCCCATATAAAACTGATGATCATGTTCTTCATAAACCAACACATCGTCACTTTGTGGTGTGCCTAATATATGCCTATATACTTGAGTACCGAGTAATGTTTGTTCGTCTTTCCTGACATAAAAAACCGTTTTATTGTCATTGCCCCAGACTAATTCGCCTTCGGTGTTGGCTAACACATCATGTAAATACTCCCCCGATGCTATATCTTTAAATCTAAAGGTATAAATACGGCGACCATCTAAGTCTTCACTGTATGCAAGTAACTGATCATTTGGGCTAACAGCCAAATCGCCAACATCATAATATTCATGCTCTCGCGCTAATTCATTGACATCGAGTAACAATGTTTTTTCGTTAAGGTGCTCATCTTTCGCCCGATAGTGACATGCATATTCATTATCCCCACTCACATCACTGACATACCAATAAGTACCATCTTTGACAGGGACGGAACTATCATCTTTGACGATGCGTGCTTTCATCTCCTCGAATAATGACGTTTGCAAACTTTTATGCGGTGCCAATGCCGCTGCCACGTGTTCATTTTCCACATGTAGGTGATTCAAGATCTCGTCATTCTTTCGCTGGTCATCTCGCATCCAATAGTAATTATCGATACGCTGGTGTCCATGATGTGTCATACTATGGGGGATTTTTTTCGCTGTTAAAGCAGAGTTGATGTCGGCCACAGATTGTTCCTAACTTATTGATATTTTACTCAGTCTATCATAGTCAATTCATCTAGCCAGTGCTGATTTTAGTGTGTCTATTTTTATCTAGATGGCTTCCCAGGCAACTTGCCACAATGCGCCTTCATTGGGTTCAAATTGCGCCGCGCCATTACGGCAATACTCCGTAAAAGGCCATGGCTTACAACGATAACAACGCTGAGATTTCTCATGCCAAACACGGGTACCTTGTTGATATGTTTGCTGCTCTTTTGGAAAAATATAGTCGTAGACAGGTATTGAATGAGCTGGCTTTTTTGGCTGTACTTTACACTTAAACTCGACCTTGCACGCTATGATGCCACTGTCTGTATGGGCCATTACTGGCAGTTTTCCTCGCCCTTGTGTATTTATTTGATTCACTCTCACAAGTGGCACATGAACATTTATCGTATTCGCAAGTTCACTGCTCCAAGCATGAGCCGCGCATTGACTGTGGTAGCCAATGACCAATTGAACACACAACGCCTTTACTTCTCCAGTTGACGTGTAAAACCTCACAGAAACAACATCACCCATATGTAGTTGTCGAAATCGAGCTAGAACACCAATTTCTTTCCAACACTCCAAGTCTTGATGTTAACTCACATACTTTACTCTTTCACTATTCAATGGCGCGCAAGTATAGCGTCGAGCGCAATAAATACAACTTTTCGACTAGTTTAAAATAAATAGCAATCCTTTAAGACCAAAAAACCAGCGTGAAGCTGGTTTTTTGGTCGCTCTACTTAATTAAGCAGGTGAAAAACGCATTTTTACAAAACGCACGAGCTTTAAAACAAACTCAGTAGCCTTACTAAACACCTGCTGTATATCGGTCAAAATGATATATAAGCACGGTACCAATAGTAATGTGATCAGGGTAGCAAATAGCACTGCAAACCCTAGAGAGACCGCCATAGGGATCACGAACATTGCCTGTAAACTTGTTTCAAACATGATGGGTAATACACCCATAAAGGTGGTAATTGAGGTAAGTGTTATCGCTCTAAAACGCGCACAACCAGCTTCAATAACCGCTTCTTTTAATGCCATACCTTGTTTGCGTACCTGGTTAACAAAATCCGTCATTACTAGAGAGTCATTAATAACAACGCCGGCAGCAGCAATGATGCCGTAAGCAGACATCATACTCAATTCTAAACCAAAGAATAAATGCCCCCATAGCGCGCCCACTAAGCTAAACGGGATCACCGACATGACAATGAGCGGCTGGGCATAACTTTTTAATGGTATCGCCAATAAAATGTAAACTAACAGCATCCCCATCACAAAGAAAATGGCTTGTTCATTTGCTTGTGCTTGTTGCTCTTCAATTGCACCACTTAGCTTCGTTTTAACGGTTGGAAAATTAGCAAGTAGCTCTGGTAAGATCACATCGTCAATTCGGGTGGTCACGGCTGTGGGTTCAATTGCTTCTTCATCGATATTGCCATATACATAGACTGTGCGATAACCCTCTTCTCGGCGTATTTGGCTGATCCCTGGCTTCTCAACTAACTCAACCACGTCACCGAGCATGACTTCTTTACCCGTCGAGGTAGTGATCAGTGTATGCTTCAATGAAGAATATGCTTCTCGTGTCAATTTTGGATAACGTACCATGACACGTACCTCTTCCCCATTACGAATAACACGTTGTGCTTCGCCACCATAATAACTAGCGCCAACTTGGTTACCCACATCTCGTAATGTTAACCCTAGATCATAAGCAACTGGCTTAAGGATAAGCTGAACTTCTTTACTGGCAGGGTCGATAGATGAACTAATATCAAACAACCCTTTTTCTTGCTGCAGCAGGGTGATCAACTGTCGACCAGCCGCATTGAGCGTATCTATATCCGAGCCATATAACAAGTAACCAAAGTCACCGCCACCACCGAGGTTAATGACTTCATCCTCAACTTGAATTGATTTAACCCCAGGAATTTCTGGCATTTGTTCTCGCCAACGGCGTGTCAGTTCAAAGGTATTAAATGGGCGTAACTCTTCATCCACTAACGGTGCCATCACTTGACCATGTGTGCGGTCGCTATTGAATACCATGACATTTTTGACCATTGCCACACCAAACTCTTGCTCAACTTGTTTGTCTACAGTCAGTACAAGCTGTTCCAATTGTTTGATAGCGCTAATCGTTTGTTCATCAGAGACATTGTCATTCATGGTAATTTTTATTGCTGGAAAATCATGTGGGATCTTCGGTAAAAATAATGTGCGAACGGCACCACTGCTCAATAAAGCGAGACTGATAGCAAACACACCAATGAATGAGAAAAGCACGGTCCAACGCCATTCTACACACGTTGTCACAAAGCGTTTATACGGCCCATTTACAAAACCAAAGAAACGACGATTAAATCCATTACGCCAACTTTTTTCTGCCAGCGGTTTAAACTTAATTTGCGCAATGTGTGCTGGCAAAATCAGTTTCGACTCAACCAAACTGAACACTAGACATAACAATACGACACCCGCAATGGAAATAAAATTCGCACTATCTGGACCGGTAGAAAACATCAAAGGGGCAAACACAGCCATAGTCGTCAGTACACCAAACGTTGCAGGTGTTGCCACGCGCTTTGCACCCCTTATTACATTTTCAACGCCTGGGCCTTTCTTTTCAACTTCAGTATACGCACTTTCGCCAATGACGATTGCATCATCAACCACGATTCCCAGCACCATGATAAAGGCAAATAAAGAGGTTACATTTACAGTGATCCCTAATACAGGCATCATCATCATTGCGCCTAAAAAACACACCGGAATACCAATGGTGACCCACATCGCCAACTTAAAGCGTAAAAACAAAAACAGCATCAATGCAACTAAAAACATCCCTTGCAGCAAGTTGGTTTTCATCATGCTCAATCGACCATTTAGGTAATAGGTCATATCAACCAATGGTTTAATCTCAACACCTGCGGGCAGTTCGGTATTTTTAAGTTCGATATAGGCTTTAACGGAATTAGCCACCGGTACCATGTTCTGCTCAGTCGTTGCTTTAACTTGAATATAAACTGCATTTTTACCGTTTAACTTAAAGTAACGTTCACCTTCGGTAAATTCGTCTTTTATTGTTGCCACATCTTTTAGCAAAACTCGCGCACCACTGGCCCCTACTTTGACAGGAAGTTGACGAAACTCATCGCCATTGTAAGATTGGTTTTCCACTCTCACAGAGATAACACCAGCGCTTGTTCTGAGTTCACCTGCTGAAATATTGGCAGAGTAATTGCGGATGGTACTCGCCACATCTTCAATCGTTAAATTGTATTGACGTAACATATCAGGCTTAATTTCTATCGCAATTTCATCTAATGGCACATCAACCGACACCAAAGAAACATTACCCAACAGAAGTAATTCATCTTCTATTTGTTTTGCAATAGGCTTCAGTTGCGTAAGTGGCAAATCAGCGGCCACTGTCATCCCCACCACATCTTGACGAAATTCAGACTGACTGACCGTCAAAGGTTCCATCGCAGCTGGAAATGTCGCGATACTATCAACTCTAAGCTTCACCTTATCCAAGACATCGGTTAATTCAGCATTTGCATCCACCTTCAGTCTCGCACTACCAGTACCTCTCGAAGCCCGGTAAACGGCTTCTTCAACTTCAGTTACATCCTGTAAAGACTCTTCCAACTTGATCAGAATACTTTCTTCAATCTCTTGTGGAGATGTACCAGGATAATTTGCTGTTACCGTGATGTAATTCAGCTCAACATTAGGGAACATTTGTCGTTGGACCGTTGAATAAGTAAAAAAACCAACAAGGATAATAAACCACATTAACAAATTCGCGGCTACGGAGTTATTTGCAAAGTAGGCAATTAGCCCAGTTTGCTTTTGCTGTTCATGAGTACTCACAGTGCACACCTACCTTTTAAAGTTTTTCAGTTGTGTCATGCTGCGATGAATCTGCACCAGCTACTTTTACTGCCATACCTTTTTGTGGATATTCAGGCACTGTCATAACAATTTTCTCACTGTCGTTAAGACCTGCACTCACATAAAAATAGGCTCCTTCTTCTCTAATGACTTTTACTTCTCTTGGCTCTAACTCATTGTCCGCATTAAGCAGCCACACCGTTTGGTTATTGACCAAATCTTGCGGTAATCGGTAAATTTTATTCAGTGTTTTACCGCCAAAGCTGACTTGCACATACGATCCAAATCTAACTTCAGGTTGACGCGTTTCTAACCCATAAGGATCTTCAACACGTACAACGAGATTAACCATACGCGTATCACTGTCTACGACTCCTAAATCACGATGAATCGACGCATGACGCGTAAAACCATTGAGTCCACTTTGCTTAATTGTGGCTGCAATTCCAGTCACTCTTTCTGGTAAAAATGCACTATCAAACCCTGCTATTGGAATAACAATCTCTGCAAATTCAACATTATTTAACGTCGCAACTGGTGATCCTGTGCTCACAAATTGGCCCACACCCACATCTCGAGAAATGACTAACGCATCATAAGGCGCTTTCACTTCACAATTATCTAAGTCTCGCTGTGCTCTTTTTAACGCCGCTTTTGCTGATTTTACACCCGCCTTCGCACTCAGTACTTGTGGTTTACGCAAAAACAAGTCGGTGTGTTTACGGTTTGGAAAGCGCTTCGCTTCATCAGCTGCAACATCCGCCAATGCGCTTTCTTCAATAAGTGATGCTTGAGCGCGCGATAATTCTGCTTCAGCTTGTAATACTGCCGCCTCATAATTATCTTTTTCTATACGCATCAAGACATCTCCACGTGCCACAATGCCACCAGAGACAAAATTCGAGTGCCATTCGATCACTTCTCCAGATACCTGTACTGACAGTTGAGTCGACTCAAATGGTTTAACTTCACCATAACTGTTTATCACAACCTGATGGTCTAATGCTGACACCGTTTCAATTTCGACTATCGGCCGACTGTCTACGTGCGCTTTTGCATCTGGCTCTGCTGCTAGCGCATTAATCCCCTTAGAACCGGCTACACCAATTGCTAACGCCACGAAAGGCAAGATCCATTTTAATGTTTTCGTTTGCATGACTAAATTATCCTGTAATAATTTCCTACAGCTATACTATCAAGATTAGTACCGCAATGAACGTGACATTTGTAAGATTCTGTTGCGACATCAGGCTTTTTTTATAACAAAACCATTACCTCTAATACCCTATTCGTATACATAGAGGCGTAATCTCCGCACTGCCACATGTCATAAAGCCAGTGATATGTATATTACGAACCCACATTAAGATCCGATTACACCTTGTACGATAAATTGAAAGACGGTAAATTAAGGTTTTATTTCTTGAGATACGAGATGAAACAAGTCTTTACTATCATACTATTAGCATCATTAATCGGATGTACATCAACCGAACTCCCTTCATCAGCCGGGCCTCAAGATCCAAGCTCATTATTCAATCACAGTCTATTCAACGAACAAGCCGTGATTCCAGAAGCAGACATTTTCTTATTGCCAGCCGCTGAGCAAGTTCAGTTTCATGCGTATCATCAAGATGCGCTAACAAAAGGGGTAAGAGAAGATAGAATCATTGCGAACTATCTAAATACTAAACTTAATGAGTTTACTTACGATGGGGCGACATTATCTGCAGCGCAAACATTGGTACAAGATGAAGGAAACTGTATTAGTCTTGCTATATTGACGCAGGCATATGCCAACTTAATTGATGTTGAAACAAGCTTCAGGGAAGTGGCATCCATTCCAGTCTACACAAAAACAGAACGCACCTTACTTGTCTCAAATCATTTCAAAACAAAACTCTTTGCGCCAGATGACAATCCCGAAGGATGGATCAGTGCAATACGCCCCGGTACTGTTATCGATTACTTTCCTGCACAAGATATTTACTTTGTCAGTACTGCAACAGTGGATGATCTGACAGCCAAGTTTTACGCAAACCTCGCAACCAATGAGTTACTAAATGAACAGTTTGATAAGAGCTACTCTTATTTAAAACAAGCATTTAAACATAAAAACACAGACCCCGAGTTGATCAACCTCGCTGCCATATTACACCGTAGGGCAGGCGATACAGACACGGCAAAAAGACTATTTGAGTATGCTATTAAACACAGCCTTATCAGCAGTAACCTCTTATCGAGTTATATCTATCTAGCAGCAGAGCTCAACGATGAGATATTAGTCAAAAAACTAGAAGCCATGAGTGAAGCCTCAGCAAAAACCCCTTTTGATATCATCAATATTGCTAGAAAAGCCTACATGAATCAGCATTATACCCGAGCAGAAAAATTACTTTCTGAACTGGTACAGGAGTTTCCATATTTGCCAGAACCTTATTTTGAACTTGCCAAACTTCATTACCAAAAAAACAACCTCAGTACCTCCCAACACTTTTTATCTGAAGCATTACTCAAAGCAGAAGACCAGAAAAAAGCTGGAATATATCAAGCTAAATTAAGCTCATTAGAACAATTACTCTCCGAAAGGTAACGCTAAAGTTAACAAAAAACACTTTACAGTTAACAAATTTATAACCATGTTGGTTGTGTTCGATTTTTATACAAACGACAACTACATGTAAGGAAATTAAAATGAAAGTGCGTTATTTACTACCATTAATTGGTTCAGTATCGTTAACTACAATGGCACAAGCGCCGCTTACAGAAGCGCAAATGCTAAAATATACCAGTAAAACCAGCGAAGCGGTGATCGGTGCAAAAGAAGAAACAAACATTGTCCTGACAACCAAAGCAGGATCGTTTAAACAAACCATAACGCATCCCGATGCCAGCTATATAAAATTACACTTTAAGAACCTCGACCTAAGTGGTGGAGGTAAGTTGGTCGTTAGAAACCTCGATGGCAGTGAGCGTTACGAATACACCATCTCTGATATGAAAAAAGCCACACTCGACGCCAAATTAGGTGACAATGGTACAACCTCATTTTCTACCATGTCGGTATCGAGTGATGCTGTTGTCGTAGAATACACAGCGGGATCGAGTAACGTCACTCCAGTCATTGATCATTATTACTATGGTAAAGAAAACGGCATCAGTATTTTAAACGGCACCGACGTCGATACTCAATCAACTTGTGGTATCAATGAACGTAAAGACGTGCAATGTTGGGCTGAGTCTCACCCTGTTGAATTTGAACGCAGTCGTCCTGTTGCCCGACTCGTTATTGGTGGCCGTAGCTTGTGTACTGGTTGGCGTGTGGGCGCTGATAACCGCATGTTTACTAATAATCACTGCGTTGAAACTGCAGCAGAGCTGGCCTCTACAGAGGTTTGGTTTAACTATCAAAACACCAGCTGTAATGGCTCAACCAGAGAAACGGTTGTTAAAGTCACGGGTAAAGATTTCTTTGCAACCGACTACACATTAGACTACACACTCTTTTCAATTAATGACTTTGCTAAAGCAGCACCATTTGGTTACTTTGGATTAGATGTACGTGACGCAACGCAAGGTGAGCGTATCTATATTCCTCAACATGGTTCAGGTAACCCCAAAGAGCTATCGATTGAATCTGATCAAGATAACAACAACCTATGCCAAGTGAATGAAGCTAATGCGAATGGCCGCGGTACTGGCACTGATTTAGGCTATTACTGTGATACCATTGGCGGCTCTTCTGGCTCGCCAGTATTAGCGGCAGCAACCAATAAAGTAATTGCCCTGCATCATTTAGGTGGGTGCACCAACAAAGGGGCTAAAATTAGCCGTATTTGGCCTCAAGTTTCTTCACACTTTAACGGTGTACCTGACGGTGACAATGGCTCGACGGATCCATTACCAACTGCGAGCTTCTCTGCAGACTGTTCAGCACTAAATTGTAACTTTGATGGTACTGCATCAACCTCACCAAATGGCTCGCTTAGCCAATACGAGTGGCAATTCGGTGATAACAGCAGCAATGGGTTTGGTGCAAACACCAGTCATAGCTTTACAGCAGCTGGTGATTACACTGTGTCATTAACGGTAACCGACTCTAGTGGTGCGACAGCAACAACCAGTAAAACAGTCTCAGTCAATGATGGTACAGACCCTGCTCAGTTACAAAATGGCGTCGCCAAGTCAGACTTGCAAGGCAGCAACCGCTCTGAAGAGTTCTTCTATTTTGATGTACCAGCCGGCGCAACTAATATTAAATTTAACCTATATGGTGGCACTGGTGATGCTGATTTATATGTGAAAAAAGACCAGAAGCCAACCACGTCTAATTGGACATGTCGTCCATATAGAAGTGGGAATAGCGAAACATGTACAGTCAATGAAGGAGCTGGTCGATATCACGTCATGATCCGAGCTTATAGAACATTTAGCGGTGTATCTCTAAAAGCTGACTACACTCAATAATCAACATCTTTCTATCTCCTAGTTAGACGGAGGGCGGCTTGTTAAACAAGCCGCCCTCATATATTCAAGTGCTCATACATTACTTTTGATCGTACCAAACACCAAGCCACACTCTATTTTCATTTTCCAGAAGCCTACCGGATACCCGACCCAAGCCAAAATCAATACGTAAATCACTCACACCTGCAGGTGCAAACCTTCCTAACCAACTGCTTTTTTCGATAAACGTAGTGAATTGAAAACCATAACTGTTGCCTAAAACCTCATTATCGAGGTGGTGTTGATGATAATATAACCACGGTTTATTCACGCGCCAACTTACTCCTGCACCAAACTGCTGATAGTGATTTCCTTGCCTACTAAACAACGCCAATTCTGGTATGAACACTTGATTCGCCTCAATATTGTTATCCAAAATAGGTGTAACAAATCCCCCTAATTGCAAGCTACTACCTTGGCGAAACATTTGTTTGGTTTGTATATACCAAGGAACATGAGCAACCTTTCCAGAGATATGCGCTGCGACATCATATCCTTGCCATACATGCTCCCCTATTTCGCCTTCATACCAATGCCACGACATGGCATTCGCAAGCGCAAAATCTTGCTGGTCATCAGACCAACGATAAGCCGCACCAACGCGCAACCAACGCGCGCGCTGGTCTACATATTGACGCTCCAAATCACTGATATGTGCAGCTAATTGGCCCTTAAACGCCCATCTTGAATACGTCAATGTGTTTGAAAGTTGCACGAAGCCTCCTTCCCTTTGTTGCTCGTGAACAAGCTCACTTCCCCCCTCATAGTGAGGGCGATGTGCAACATCAAATACTTTCCCCTGCCACTTCACTCCCTTATCTTCATAGTGAATATCCGCAAAATATCCTGATAACTTGGTTGCTGTTGTGTCTTGCACTAGGCCCACTTGCCAACTTAATTGCTCTAAAAAATCAGAGCCCTTAACTCCCACGTGAATGAGTGAACTTGATGCGCTATTGTACTGAACTCCAAGTGCTAAGGAGCTTGACTGCTGCCAAATATCATAAGGCAATTTAGGGTGATCGGTCTCGTATATTTGGGCCTCAGGTAAATATCGGGTATGTTTTTGTGTAGTGTCCATTTGCGAGCTTTTAAGGCCCCTCTTTATGTTAACCGCCTGCACCTCATGACCTACATATGTCGAAATAACACGCAACTCAACGCCCTGTGCATTCGTCGATAGAAATAACAGCGTATCATCATCTAAAAAAGTGGGATAACCTATCACCTGCTGGCCTTTGGTGAGCTTTGTTAGTTTTTCTGTTTCAAATTCATAACTGTACATATCTATGTCACCATCAACACCCGCTATAAAGACAATGCTACCATCATCTGGGTGCCATTGCGGATGTGCCACATATTGATAGCCAGCCGGCATTGGCACTTCATATTCAATGCCATTGTCAATGCGTCGAACAATCAATTGCCAATGGCGATTCAAACCCGTTTTTAAATAAGCTAGGGCATGTTCACTGTGGCTTAAAGTTGGAAAATCATACACTTCCCCCAACTGATGTTCTGTGAGTGGGGTAATATGCTGTGGTGAAAGGTGTATCGATACTAAATCAGAATATCCATAGCGAGCTTGTTCTGCATATACATACTTACTTTTTTTGCCCACCGTAAATCGACGAATACTTGCGCCAGTCGTCAGTTGAGTGAGTGTATTGCTGTTTAATGACCAGCGAAATAGCTCACCACTGACGTGATGATCATTGACGTGCTCTTTCACCCCAGACACAAACAATAGGGTGCTATCATCCAACCACTGTGGGTAACGAATGCTTTCGTGGTTTCGTGATGGCAATTGATATTGTCGCTCGCGATGAAATACCTCAGGCGCTTTATCAACAATATCCTGCTCATCGCGTGCTAATACTTGCTGCTGCTCACTGGCAAATTCTTTGGCCGCCTGGGCATTGTCTTCATTTGCATAGACATTCAAATACACAGCGCCTTGAGCATTGCGTTCAACCAACGCGAGTAATGATTTATTTGGCGACAATGCAGGGCTATGGGCACTGAAATCTGCTTTCATCCATACTGTGTCATCCAACTGCGGCTCAGCACGTTCTTGTTGCATACTGTGATACGTGTATTCCGCAATAAAACGCTGATAAAGCCGTTCTGCAGGCTGCCCAAACACGCCTGTAAATGCGTCTTGAAAACGCCGTTTTTTTACCGCTTGCATTCTCACCCAGACCGCATCAAGTGTTTGCTCTGAGTAGTTTTTTTCGAGCCAGGCAAGAAACCGTCCCCCCAACAAATATGCCATGGTGTTAGATAAATACCGCTCGTCTGCACCATTGAGTTGGCGATAAGTCGGCAAGGCTCCTTGCTGAGCAAACCGAGTTAATATTGCTTCGCTAAAGTTATCGTAGAGGCGCCCACGTCCTGTCATCTTTGATTCTAATAATGTTGCATACCCTTCTGCTACCCAGCGTGGCATTGTTGCTTCATTCAAATCATAGAGATCCCAGCTATTACGAATACGTTGTCGCCATCGGTTACGTGAGGGCTGAGATAAATGGACCAAATGTACATATTCATGAAGAATAAGTAGTTGCTGCCACCCTCGACTATTAGAAATTACCGTGTCTGATTGCGGTGGCGTGGTAAACAGTGCCATCAATGGCGAATCTGTACTGGGCAACGCAAACCCGTTTGCGCCATGGATAGGATCAAATACAACCACATCTGCAATTGCGGGTAAACTGCGATTTTGTTGCGTTAAAATAAACTGCCGAACTTGCTCTAATTCTTGCGCAGCTGATTGCGCCCATGCATCGTGACCGTCAGTAAAGTGTACATTAAAATGGGCGGTACGTAACGTTGACCACTCAGGCGTCGTCCAACCCGAAAAAGAGAGACCGCAAACACTGATCCAGAGTAATAATCGCAGCATAATCAACTCAAAATAATCATCTTATATTGAGTATCGCAAATAATGGCAATTATTTAATCTAAACACTCAAAGGTAAGTGTAAAAACATATTACTAACTCGGGTGTACCGTTGGATTTGCCAAAGAAACAAATAAGCTTAAAATACCAGCAGACACAACAAGAACACATATCGCCAGCGATGCACTTAATCCTGCGTAATACATTGCTGCTGCCACCAAAGATGCGGCACTCCACACACCAAGTCGATGTAAATAACGACTGATTGTATTACTTGCTTTAACGTTGATCAGTACAGCAATCACTAATAATAATGCCAACAGACACAGTATCACTATCATATTCACCTCCTGTTAACATCCATTATATGCTAATGATAATTATTATCAAATAAATGTCGTAACTTAATTTTAAATATGCTGTTCACACTTCCTATATAACTGATCTGAATTATATGCTCTGTAAGCACTTCACGATTTACAATGAAAGAAGCAAAAAACGTTTTTTCTAGAAGCTAAAGTACCTGCGCGAGCGTACAAAAAACATACGACTGTTAACTCACATTTATGTGTAGTCTACATGATGATTATGCGCCTACTTTTTGTGAGCCTTGTAAATTATGTCGCACAAGTAGGCTTCAGTACACGTGGGGTACAACCATGAAGAGGGATATTACGTGTCAGCTTTACCAAAAAAACGGTAGGTTGTAGAGACTATCATGGTACCCATCTATCAAGATGAACGCGCTATCGCACCTTAAAGGTATTATCACCGCCTGTGGTGCAATAGCAAAAATTAGGCCGCTTAAGCCCAGCGAATACGGGTAGCTAAGGTGTGGCTTTCTCCGGGATTAACCACAATAGCATCATCCATTACGTTTGCCGCTTCCAAACAGAGCATCGATAAGTATTCATCATCTTTAAAGTTACTTAAACGCTGCGACTTTTCAACCCAAGGGTTCCATAAAACACACGACTGAGAGTTTTCTCTGCTCACTTCAATACGCCCATCTGGTGTATTAATCATTTGTGTAACAGGCGCTTGGGTATACACCATATCTGTTTCTCGCGCGAAATGTACCACCTCCTCTTGTAAGAACGGCCCCTGACCAAACTCAATATATTGAGCACCTTGTAGGCCGTCAACAGACGTTTCATTAATAGACGGAGTTGGAAAATACGTATGTAAGGCTTGCGTCAATGTAAACGCGTTTTGGCCTAGATTAGTATTGGTTAAGCGCACCTCAATACTTTGACCAAACAAAAATGTTACCTCTAATTTAGACTGATGCGGCCAGTAAATGTCATCGACTAATGTCATAGGCAAAGATAAACGAACTTCCACATGGGTATCATGTTCAATGACTTCCTCAGCGCGCCATATGAGTTTACGTGCCACCCCATGAATAGGCCATTGTGGATCACTGTGCACGCCAAACCATGGCCAACAAATCGGGATCCCCCCACGTACGGCTTTACCTTCAATGTAATCCTCGTCAGCTGAAACCCAAATCAAATTGCCTTGGCCTTTCGGGGTAAACTCTGTTAACTGTGCGCCTTGTAAAAATACCTTCCCTCGACATAGCGCACTATCAACCTGTATATACTCAAGCCCGCTATCTGTACGCTGAATAGACACTGATGCAGAAAGTTCCATACTTCACCTTATTATCGTGTTTAAAAAACATTATCTAGGTTACCCAATTTATCTATCCTGAGTAAATAAATAACCGTCAATATGAAGCATCTTCATACACACCACAACCAATTCATTGCGTATCAAAATCATTACTCTGCTGGGCTTATCATCATTTTATGTCCTTATAAATGACACTCCAAATCATATTAGATTGTGCGTCACACATTGCTGTACCGTCTCCACGCATGCGTTTTATTGCAACATTTATAACGTCAATAAAATAAGGCTAAGATATTAATAATATACTTAATTATCATATATTTTTATCAGTTAATTGGGATTAGAACACGATATGGTCTACCCTATTACTATTCTTTTTGACAACATCATATGAAGCCTATTCATGTTAAAACTTACCGCTCTTGCATTGGCAATCAGCGTATTGTCATATCCAGTATCTGCCAGCACAGATGAGTTAGCACAACTTAAACAGCAGCTTGCCAAGTTACAACAGCAAATACAAAAAATTGAAGATGACGCGAAAAAAGCGAAAAAAGCGGCGCCATCAGAGTCATCTGGTATCAAAGTAGGCGGTGCTGTGCGAACGAATTACAGCCATACTTCGTATAGCGATGGCAATAAAAATCGCGGCGGAGATTTTGATTTCGATTTATTCCGTATCAATTTCTCTGGTGATATTGGCGACGTTTCACTCAATGCTGAGATCCGCTTTTTCGATTATATGACTGCGGTAAAATACGCCTACGTTGGCTATGACTTCGCCGAACATTGGCAAGTTCAAACCGGTATTACCAAAGTACCGTTTGGTAATTGGCCCTACAATTCGCACAACTACTTCTTCAGTACAAATTACTATATCGGCTTAGAAGACGATCATGACTTAGGCGTGTTATTTAAGCGTAAACTCAGTGACAACTGGCAGTTAGATTTAGGTTTTTTCAAAAATGATGAACTCGGTGGTATTGATGGATATGTGAGTGATCGCGCTGATCGTTACTCTTATGATGTCGTCGGTTATCGTCAAAATAGTGATGGCATTTATGACAATCCTACTCACCCGATTGGCGAATATAATACCTTTGCCGCACGTTATGGATACCATATTCAGCACTCAGGTGGGACGACCGAAATCGGGTTTTCAAGCCAATTTGGTGGGTTACACGATGGCAATGACCGAGTTGGTGATAGTTTGGCTTGGGCATTACATGTGAATAGCAATATAGGGCCATGGAACATTCAGCTACAACATGGCGAATATGACCACGATATTGAAGGATTTGATCGAATGGCTGTGGGCGCGTATGCGTTTTACGATAGTATTGCAGCGCAAGCTACCACATCCAGTGCCAACCTTGCATATAGCATGCCCGTTAAGTGGGGTGCAGTCACCGGATTACAATTTTACAATGACTTCGGCATTATTTATGACAAATCGGATGCCAGTGCTGACACCTGGATGAATGTCACCGGCGTATCGGTTGCTGCTGGTGGGCTATTTACTTACTTTGATTTAGTGCATGCCAAAAATCAACCCTTTGTAGGCGGCTCCATTGCAGGTGATAGCGATGACACGGAGCGTCGCTTTAACATCAATATTGGCTACTATTTCTAATTCTGTACGGGTCTATCTACTTAGTGGTGCGACCCTATTCCGCGTAGAAAACTTTCATAATTAACTAGACGATTTACACACTCTTTATAGCCAAACCTTATTTGAGCAATCATTCAAATAAGTTTAACCTTAAATCTTACTCAATAAAAAAGGGATACCCCATGGCTCAATTCGATATTCATACGTTAGACAGCGCACCACAAGACAGTAAACCACTACTACAAGACTCTATAAATACATTTGGGATGATCCCAAATTTACACGGTGTCATGGCTGAATCAGCGCCTCACTTACAAGCCTATCAAACATTACACACACTATTTCTACAATCCGCGTTTACCAGTGATGAAAAAACGGTTGTATGGCAAACCATTAATATTGAACATAATTGTCATTATTGCGTACCAGCGCATTCAGCCATCGCCAAATCAATGGGTGTAGATGACACACTCAACCAAGCACTCAGAGATCACACTGCACTGCCTAACGAACGGCTTGAAACACTCCGTACCACGGTATTACAGCTGGTCAGAAACCGGGGGATTTTATCTGACAAGGAACAACAGCAATTTTTCGACGCTGGTTATACACAGCAACATTTGCTCGATATTGTTTTAGGCCTTGCGCAAAAAATCATGAGTAATTATGTCAACCATTTAGCTAAAACTCCTGTAGATAAACCATTTGAAGCCTTTATCTAAGCGCAATACCTCGCATTTCATTGACCCTGTGATAAGCTTAAAGGAGCTGATTTACAGGGTCATAGGCATGCAGAAAAAGATAAATGGTATTTTCAATAGGTGCTTTTGGCTGCATTTAACAGGCATTGTGTTTGTTGCACTTGGATTTATTGGCATTGTGCTCCCAGTCATGCCCACCACCATTTTCTTTATTCTTGCCCTTGCGTGTTTTACCCGCTCTTCACCCCGTTTTGCAAACTGGTTGCTTAATCACCCTAAATTTGGCTATAGCCTGCAACAATGGCAAAAGTATCAGGTTGTACCACCCAAAGGGAAGTGGGGGGCGGGAATTGGTATGAGTCTTGGGTTCTTGATCTTATTATTAAATCAACCACCCGTATGGGTTTTAGTCATTGTTGCGGTCACTGAGCTTGCGGTGTTAGCCTACATCTTGCGTAAGCCATCATACCCACCTTTATCGAGGCCAGCTTAGCCATCACCGTAACATACGGTCAATAACAGCCAAGCTGAGTTTATAAATACTGCTGATACTGAGACAATAAGTCCTGCGTAATTTCTTTGTTCGCGTTTATTGCTTGATTAATTACCTGCAACTGCTGTGAACTAACATAGCCTTGTCGAAACATAAAATACACTGGGTTGCGATGCACGACCTGAGCGGTTTCCAACAAATGCACATAATGCCTTTGCTTTAAAAAATAACGCCCAGACAGCTCATCTTCAACCACATAGTCTAATCGCTGTTTATTTAATAAATCAAAACGTTGTTTTACCAGTGGTAATTCTGCGATTTGCGCTGGAAAACGCGCCACCAGTTGGGAGAATGACGCGCCATAAAAACTGCCGAGATTTATCCCTATGGTCCCTTTATTTATCAAAATATGCTCTATCGTTGCCTTTACCACGTCACTATCTCGATGTGCATACAACCGCATCACCTCTTCACGATACGCCTCTGTAAATGTTGCAAAGTCAGCACGTTGCTTGGTATAGCTGGCAGCAAAAAGCATATCGATAGTGCCTTTTTTCAACTGCTCAAATGTGCGACTTGAAGAAGGAAGTTCGACAAATGACACGCAATAATTGGCTGCACTCAATATGTTTTTAATAATATCAACATCCACCCCAATAAATTTATCAGGCTGTTTAATCACATAAGGTGGCCAACCTTCATTAATACCAACACGCACCTTCTGTTGACAAGCAAACGCAGCGTAATGCCAACCAAGCAGTACTAAAAATATAACGAGTTTAAAAGCATGGTGATTGATAACCCTTGGCATGTTCTTTATCTATTTACGTTATTATTATTTTATATCAATACTATAGCACCGCTTGTACACAATAAGTAAACTAATTAACCTCAGGTTTGGATAAGGGTTTTGGAATAGGAAATATTTTGTAAACAAACTTATGTACAATCTAATGATGATATTTTGGTCAATATCAAGGCGCTTTTATGCAGTAATAGCGGGCTATTACAAATGAAAGCAACGCCGAGAGTGAGAAAAATAGCTTTATTGGGCAAATTCGCTTATCCAGAGCTGAGGTTAATTATATTTGCGCAATATGGTCTATTAATGCTGAATACCTCAAACTATAAAAGCCTCACCAAGGGTCGGTTATGGTGAAGTTTTCGCGATATAGATTTTAAAGTAAAGGAAGGGTATAGACGCTATTGAGGAAACTCAATAGCGTCTTGGCGCGTGCCGCAGACTAGGTTACAAATCGATCAAAGTTCGCATGTAGGTCTACCACCCGTTTTGCTATATTTTGATTGGCCTCAGATGTTTCACTGGCTCCTTGCGCCGTTTCAGTTGCTAAGTCATTAATATTATTTACGCTTTTATCAATATCTCCTGCTACCACCGACTGCTGCTCAGCTGCAGTGGCTATTTGGGTATTCAAGTCATTAATTAAATCTATCGATTGCGCCGCTTCATCCAGTGTACTGCGTGTCTCTCGGCTTTTACCTAAACAAGCACTGGCGCTTTCTGTTCCTTTAGCCATACTCACAACCACTTTATTGGCTTCTGTTTTTAACCGTGAGAGTAAATCTTGAATATCAGCCGTTGAGCCTTGTGTGCGGCTTGCCAAGGTACGTACTTCATCAGCAACCACTGCAAAACCGCGCCCTGTTTCACCCGCCCTTGCCGCTTCAATGGCTGCGTTAAGGGCAAGTAAGTTCGTTTGTTCAGAAATACTCTGTATTGACTCCAGTACCGTGCTGATATTATTGGTTTCTTCTACTAAAGAGGTAATGTCTGCTGACGCTTCGTTCATTTCACCAACTAAGCTCTCAATAATGTCATTGGTTTCTGTTGCAATGGCTTTACTCGACGCCACCTTATTACGCACATTCTGTGTCGCCTCCGCTGCATTTGCCGTGCTTTTCGATACATCTTGTGTGGTGGTGCTCATTTGATATACGGCCGCGGCCACCATTTCAGTTTGGCTTTTTTGATCCAATACATTTTGCTTCGTCTGGCCAACAACTTGTGTGGCTAATTCAGACGACTCACCCAAACTTCGCACAATATTGTTGGTACTCGCTATAATACTGCGTAAATTACCAATGAACTTGTTAAACTCTTTGGCCATAACCCCAGTTTCATCTCCAGCCGACTCATCCAGTTGCACCGTTAAATCACCATTACCGTTGGCCACTGATTTTAATCGTTCAATAAGCGCATCAATCGGGACTGTGATCGAGCGACCAACCACCAGTGATATACCGATGGCAAATACGACTGCAACGGCTGATGTTATCGCAATCCACATAATGGCTGCTTGTTCATCGTGCTCAGCTTGTAAAGAGGCGTCTTGTGTAAATTGCTGAATGCCGCCTAACAATGCAATAAGCTCTTGTTTTAACTCATCCTCCTCATGTTCCACCACAAGTACATCTTCCATCAATGAAGTAAGTGCTTGCTCATTAAGACGATTTAGCACCGCTTCCATATGCGTATGGACCGTCCGATAGTGTTCATTAATTACGCGCAACTGCTGATTCACTGCCCTAAACTTACTAGCCGATGCCTCTACGTGCGCTTTTGTGACGGCGTCAGCAGAAAAGTCAATGGCATGCTCAAGCTCCTTATCTATTTTGTCACCCAACGCTGAAATATCCGTTAAAATCGAGTTAAGGGGCTGTGCAAAACTCTGCTCACCTTGATCAATTAATGATTTGTACAGTAACGCGCGCTCAAATAGCACCGCTTGTTCCAGTTGATGCTCCGTTATTGCCGTTAAAAATCGGGTGAGTGGAATGTCTTCTTCGGCAATATCAACTAGCTCATTGCCAATTTTAGCCATCTGCACAAGCGACAATATGCTTACAATTAACAATAAACCCAATTGCGCAATACCCATTGCATATATTCGGGTGCCAATATTCAATCTTTTCATACACTACGCGACCTATATTTACACTTATGGTTAACAGTGTAGTTACTCAAATTAGATCACGCGATCTTTCTTCGAAAACGCCCAATAATTCCCCCAGAAAAGTAATCATTTTGCTACCCGTCAACTATCCAGCAATGCTCAATGCATATTTTTATACAATTATAATAGCCACAGTTTTTATATTAATAGGTACGCGAGTCATTTTATATTCAGGAAACCTTTGCTAACAATACAAAGGACATCAATTTATAAGGAAATTAAAATGATAAATACATGCGTTAAAACACTACTACTCATACTCACTATGCTTTTTTCTATCAGTACGTATGCCTCATCCTCCTCACCGCTTAATTACTATTGGAAAGAAACATATAACACCGACATGGCACTCGCTGAAACTCAGCATTGCACCAACATCACCGACCGCTTTACCGACGAATTTGAAGTGGCCAGCCGTATGTATATTCGCGCCTCTCACTTTTGTGTCGCAACGAAAAAAACGGGTTACCTGCCCAAGTTGCAGGGAACAATAACCGTTGATGACGATACCAGTTGTTATAACGATGCCGTTTACTTTACCCCGGCTCCACCAACCCGAATTGTAAATGGTTTCACACAAACACTGCTTGACTGTCAATGGCAAGCTTTACAGGGTGCTTACGCGCAATATACCTGTCAAAACACGCCTGACAACACACCCATTCCTTTTATTGCATCTAAGGTTGCAGTTGGGACGCATTGTCAAATATTCGATAACCCCTCAGTAAATCACACGCTAGAATTTGGCATGATAAGCCTCCCCGCAGCGAGCAACTGCCAAGTTGGTCCAGTTTATTTTCAGAAACATCCTGAACAACAAGTCATCAATGGTGTCACCGTATCTTTGCAGCAATGTCAGTGGGAAACCGTTAACGCCACATTCAAAGTAAGAAAATGCAAAAATATTAATGATCAAGGCCTCGAACTCGTCGTGTCGAGTATTTTCAATAATCAACAATACGACTCGTTAGAACATGCCAATCAAAGTATACCGAATGGCGAACTAATCATGGATGAAACACTCACCCCACATAACCCCCCAATCTATTTTCGCGCTAACCCTTAACTGCTCACCGCTCACTCTAAGTTACTCAGTGAATGGACTATAAGCCACAAAAAGCCGGCGTTCTCTCATGGGCTTTTTGTGCACTCCACCACGCTCAATATAGAAATCTCTGTTTAACCTCAGGCTTGGATAAGGGTTTTGGAATAGAAAATGTTTTGAAAACAAACTCATGTCCAATTCAATGATGATATTTTGTTCAATATCAAGGCGCTTTTATGCAGTAATAGCGGGCTATTACAAATGAAAGCAGCGCCGAGAGTGAGAAAAATAGCTTTATTGGGCAAATTCGCTTATCCAGAGCTGAGGTTATTTACACCAAAAAATAGGCGGTGTTGTAGGGGTTATACTCGACACATAACAGGCAAAGTCAGTGGTGTGTTTGCGGGGAGAATCATCCTCGTACTTAAGGGGGTGACTATAACATGGCCAGCCAAACCAGCCATATGCCAGCATATTTCTTTTTAGTGGTACTTGAGCATAGGTGCTGTATTGCCTACAATGGCGCATATTTTACTCATAAGAAGTCATGCTATGAACGACACCACATCACAACCAACACTCCCAGATCGCCTTTCTATCAACCCACGCAGCCGCTATCACGTTGCGGCGGTGTTTGAGCATGATATTGGTATTAAAATCAATGGCAAAGAGCGCTTTGATGTTGAAGAGTATTGCATTAGTGAAGGGTGGATTAAAGTGGCATCTCCTAAGGCACTTGATCGTAGAGGCCAACCTTTACTGCTGACTGTCAAAGGCACTGTGGAAGCATTTTATCGCTAAAACTGCCTCTGCCACGATTGTTGCTTGTCAAATGCACCGCAACGACAAGTAACAATCAAATTGTGTACAACTCACCATTTTGATATTTCAATCAGCCTATCCAGTAAAACGCACCGACAAAAAAAGCCATACATGTCAGCATTACTAACATATACAGCTTTTATTCATAACAAGTTAGGGGTCTTACTTTCAGCGCTATATCACGCCTAGGGGATACTACCTATGGCTGATGACCACAGCGAAATACACGCGTTACTTTTTGCTCAGTTCTACAATTCGTTTCTACGGTGCGCGTATGCGTACTGGTTTTAAGCTGATTACTCGTTAAACCAATTGAGCCCGTGTATTTATACCAATCAATCGTTTTGAAACCATCCGGTTTAGTGTACCAATAGGTCCCCGTTTCATGCTTATATTGTGAGCCAGGACAAGATTTACTTTCATCTAAAACGCTGCTACCGGTTACATAACGCGTCATTGGTAGAGGAAAATCAGGTTGGTTCCATAAATGCCCTAACCAAATCGTACCTTGGTAACCACAATGGCGTTTGGTTTCTGTGTATGTTTGCGTTTCTGTATCACACACACGCACATTACGTACTTCTACATCCCAATACCCTTGCCCACCAGGGCAGTTTCTTCTCGCTTCTGCAGTCACACTCGTGAGTGTTACTACCGCGGCAATTGCAGTTAAAATTACTGTTTTCATACCTATCCTTATACATTAATTAAATTTTGGCAGCTTTATAAATTAAAATGTTGACGCTGCTCTTTAGTAAATATGGCTTTAATTTCAGCCAACTTTTCCGAGTCCACAACCACAGCAGGGAAAGCATATGGACTGCCTGACGTACCTAACGTGTTGTCAGATACTTTGGAATACACATATTTTGATAGACGAGTAACTTCAGATTTTTGATACTCATCTAAGTTGAGAGATTTAACCGCATGCAACAGTGATTGTTGCTTTTGATAAACTTGTAAATTAGCTTGTTCCGATTCAAATGCCTGATAGTCTGCCAATTGCGCTTCATTCAACACACTAGCTAAACTGGAGCGATATGCCGCTGCATTCGTAGATAAGGTATCCAGATACTCTTGTTGATAAAGGTCTGTGTCGTCAGGCCCATCATTGGCTAACTGACTAAAGCGCTGCCAAGATACAAAATCTTGCGCGGCTTTCTCATCAAGTAGTTTTTCCACAGCCTGCTGTCGATTTTCATCCAAAGCGAGCTGTCGAGTGAGCTGTAGCATCACCGGTTTAACCGAATACACTGCCAGTTGGCTCTTGATGGTTGCGATAGACGCAGCATCAAGCTCACCGTCATTCTGCTTTTGTTTAGGTAATGCAGTGTCTGTTGTGTGACGCTCTAGCACAACTGAAGATAAAGGCGGCTCAAGGTGCTTAATACGCTCCCTCAACATGGCATTTTCTTGCTTCACCTCATATGAATTACACGTGATAGCAGGAACATCCTCATTCAGCGCTGTGACCTCATTTACAGTTGGCGCTTTTGATACAGCTTTAAAGAGTGACACACTAGCTACCCCACCACATAAAAAAGCCACAATTAAGTACCTAATCATTTTATCTCCCTCAACCCCACACTAAGGCTCAAACACTTTTCATACGCTCCGGCGTCAATATCAATGTCGCATATCACAATGAACCACCGATGCAGTCAATGGATGTCATCATTGGTTATTTCTCAACAACTGTAAATGCCAGATAACATTTAGTAATATTTGCTAATGAATTATAATATTTATTAAAATCAACAATTTAAGTCGTTTGATTTTACTTAAATAAAGGAAGGGGGTGAGTGAGTACAGGGTATGTAAGCCAGATTTAACATCACCAGACTAGGATAAAAGTGAGGTTTTGGCTCATTGCTTTACAACTCTAAGTAGCAAAAATATCGAATGGAATATACGTGCAAAATGTGAATTATTGACACTATTAACCTTTGTTGGTTGGTCAGGTAGCCACCAACAGAGGTTAATAAAAGCGATAGTAAGCTAGTTACTTAGATCTGCGCTTTGAGATACGCGTCTACTTTTTCTTTGCCAATGGCCGAAAAGTGCTTGGTAAGAAAATCAACAAGGCGCTCTTTTTCGATATCCAGTAAATTTTCAGCAGGCTTAAACTCAGTGCCATCATAATAACGCGCGACAGTACCTTCGCCATCCGGACTACCATGACCTGCATCTATGGAGTCTCGCCATTTTTTAGCATGTTCACTCCACTCTGTCTGATCCACGATTTGTGGCGCACTAAACCATACATTCCAACTTAACACGTTACCATTTTGCAGCATATTGCCCGACGCCAAATTGAAAAAATCCATAAATAACTGGTTAAAATCATCAACGATATCGTGACCTACTTTTTCAACATCGCCAATTTCTACATTTAAATGCGCAACATCCCACGCCTCACCTATATGCTTAGCGAACGCGGGAATATCAAAGTCGTGGCTTTGCCCCTTTCTGAGCGGGAATATCACTTGGTTTGGATCACCCGGCAAAGAAGTTTTCACTACGATTGCGGTCGTTTTTGATAACGGGAATGGTAAGTTCATAGCCTGAAATAAACTTTCTAATAGCTTGAAAGCCTTAGTGGTTTTTGCACTTGGGCTAAACCAAATTTTACCTACTACAGACATATCCGCTGCCATTGTTTTATTCGTTTCATTCACCCAACCTCGCTGGCCAGTGACGGTGACTTCAACGTTTAGCGCACCAAATGAGGGTGAATAAGCCCCCTGTTGAGGACAAATAATGGAATAAACGCGACCTTCATTGGTATAGCCTATACGGGAAATATCGGGTGCAAACATTTGATAGCACCTGCGTGTATTTTCTTCGTCTTTACGCGTTTCCCAGCTAAATTCTGGCCATAAAACTTCTTGCTGGCGTTGCAATTTATCAATATTCGCCATGTTATCTAGCATATGTAACGATGATAAATTAGGATCTGGATACGAAAATAATGCATTTGACTCTTCGAATCCACCTACCCATCCTGGTGCCGGTTGTTGGTTGTTTTTAATCGTCATGTTATTGGTCCTTGATTGTTAACAGTCTGTCTTTAAGTAACCCTTGCCTTTAAACTGGTTCAGCACATTTATGTAGGCAAGTTTATAGTAGGTGTTACAAAAGCGTTATTACAACAAATTACAATAGGCTTCATATATACCTCATCACATAAGTCAACGTAGTGAGAAGGGAAATTATTGAAAGAGCTTTTAGAAGGAGAAATCGCCTAACCGTTGTTTAAGATAATCAAGAAGTAAGTGAGTGCCAACAATCATAATTTAACACCGCGGTGAGTATGAAGCTGGAGAGCTTTCCCCAGCATTGGTATCGTTACTTAACCTCAGGTTTGGATAAGGGTTTTGCAATAGAAGGTGTTTTATAAACACACTTACGTATAATCCCATGATGATATTTTGTTCAATATCAAGGCGCTTTTATGCAGTAATAGCGGGTTATTACAAATGAAAGCAACGCCGAGAGTGAGAAAAATAGCTTTATTGGGCAAATTCGCTTATCCAGAGCTGAGGTTATTTAGATAGCTTTTTCCAACCCGTCCATACTTCATCATCCGGATCAGCTTGCTGCTTACGTTTTTTCTTACCAGTCCCTTCGGGCTTAGCCATCGGTTTATCTGCTGCAAGTTCAGGGTTAACATCATCAGCCTCAAACCCAGAAATTTGCTCTCGCTCAAGTCGAATTTTGTTTTTCTTTTCAATGATTTTAAAGTGATGAAAGTCATCATGATCAATCAAAGATAACGCCAGCCCAATTTCACCGGCACGACCACTTCGACCAATGCGATGCATATAATCTGCAGGACTTCTTGGCAAGTTAAAATTAATCACAACAGGGAGCTTAGCAATATCTAACCCTCGCGCCGCAATATCAGTGGCAATAAGTACCTCAATTTCACCTGACTTGAATGCTTCCAACGTACGCGTGCGCGCCGCCTGCCCTTTGTCACCATGAAACACTTTGGCATTAATGCCCTGCTTTTCTAATTTTTGTGCCAAATGCTCACAGTGATTTTTCGCATTGACAAATATAAGCGCTTGTCGCCACTGATGCTGCTGAATTAAGTGCGTTAGCAAGGCCGTTTTTTGCCCTTTGTTAACTGTAAATACCCGCTGTATCACTGTACTTGCATCGCGACTTTGAACTTGAATTTCAACAGGATCAATTAACAGTTTATCTGTCAGTGCTGTTACTTGCTCAGGAAAAGTGGCAGAAAATAACATGGTTTGCTTTTCGCTTGGCATTAAGGCCAGCAACTTAGATAATTCGTCAGCAAAACCGAGTCCCAGCATGCGGTCGGCTTCATCTAGTACCAAGGTACACACTTTATCGAGTTTTATGGCATTACTGGCAATTAAGTCAAGTAGTCGACCTGGCGTTGCCACAACAATGTCACTGCCTCCACGCAGATTTTGCATTTGCTTATTAACCGACACCCCACCAAAAACAACCGTTGTTTTAATTGCACCATTAAAATGTGCAGCATAAGATTTAATGCTATCCGCCACTTGCGTCGCCAACTCGCGGGTTGGCACTAACACTAACCCTGAAACAAAATTGCCTTTTTCGTACTTTGTAGACGTACTTGCTTGCAGTTGCTTTGATAGCTGTTGCAACAATGGCAATGCAAATGCAGCCGTTTTACCCGACCCCGTATTCGCTCCAGCAATTAAATCACGTCCAGCCAATACACGGCCAATCGCCTGTGCTTGAATTGGCGTCGGGGTGATGTATTTCAACTCAGCTAATCGCGCCAATAAAGGGGGGATCAAGCCAAGATCAGTAAAGTTACTAGGCGGTGTCGCTAAGGTCATAAAGGGGTCAGCTCAATGCTAAAAAAGTAGCCGGCGATTCTAGCGTATTTTTGAACAGTTTAGTTAGTATTATCTGTGAAATGAGGCGATTCTTATAGGTAAAACTGGCATTATGTTTCACAATCCAGCCATATTCGCTCATCGCCTAACCCATCAGCACGGTACGTTTAACGCTTTAAGTATGACTCACCGCCGATTGCTCAACGGGGCAACCTTGCACGCGACATACCCCTTCGTTGCATAATCGACATATCTTTCGTGCATCACTCACATCATGTGTCACAGTACGTAATGCCTGCTCAAGAATAGGCAACAACAGCTGCTGTTGTTCCACCGTTATTGACTGCATTATTGATTGTGTTGCGTTCGCGCGAGCCGTTAATATTTGCTTCGCTCGCTGCACACCTTCATCCGTGAGTCGAATGACCACAGAACGACCATCCATTTCACTGCGGCGACGTTCAATCAGGGCTTCACTTTCCAAGCCATTAATCAACCGCACAGCACCTGAGTGTGTCAGGTTCAAAATTTTCCGTAAAACATCAATACTATCATCCGGGTGATTATAAATAGTCACAAGTGCGGTAGCCGCATTCGCACTACGACACCCCACGGTATTGACGTGTTCATCTATCGTTGCAGTTACCGTCGTTGCAAACGCACCGAGCAAATTATTTATATAAGTATCATCTTTCATGCGGCCATTATATATGACTCACTCACGCATAAACACCCATTTCTCACCACAAAAATACATGACTAAGTCATATATTTCTCGTGACAAGCGCTCTTGAACTATATATGATCGAGTCATATATAATTCATAGAGAGCCTTGATGATCAATTACACCATCACAAAGAAAGCCGTCGTGAATGCCATACAGACACTCATACTGTTTGCAGTCATACTCTTCACATTCAACATATCGGCACATGCTAATAACACATGGCAAGCACAGAAAAAGTTTGTCGACGTCTTTGGTAAAAAAATGGCCTACATCGAGCGCGGTGAAGGTCGCCCTATCGTATTTATACATGGCAACCCCACTTCGTCATATTTATGGCGAAATGTTATTCCACACGTCGCAGGTCAAGGCCGTATCATCGTTGTTGACCAAATGGGAATGGGCGACAGTGATAAGTTACCGGCTGAAGAAACAGACAGATACCGCTTAGTCAGTTATACAAAGTATTTCGCTGAATTTATGCGTAAGATAAACGCCAAAACAGAAGTGACCTTAGTCCTTCATGACTGGGGCGGCGCTGTTGGTTTTGATTGGGCATTTCACAATCAAGCCAGTGTACGCGGTATCGCTTACATGGAGACCTTTATAAAACCATTAGAATGGAAAGACTTACCGAAAGACTTTCACCCTACACTCAAAGCCGTACGTGCTGAAACAGGGCTAAAGTTAGTCCTTGAAGAGAATATGTTTATCGAAAAAATGCTGCCAAGTGTCACAACCCGTGCATTAACGCAAGCACAGATGGATGAATACCGTCGCCCTTATTTACACTCCGGCGATGACCGACTACCAACATTACAATGGCCTCGTGAAGTGCCCATTGCAGGCCAACCTGCTGACGTAGCAACCCGCATTGGTAATTATTCTAAATGGCTCACAACCAGTAAGGTGCCTAAGCTATTCATTGATGCAGAACCTGGGGTATTCATTACAGGTGATGTACGCAAGTTTGCCAAAAGTTTACCGAACCAAACCACCGCCACGGCCAAAGGGTTACATTTCATGCAAGAGGATGACCCTGACACCATTGGTAAAGCAATTTCTCAATTTTTAATTTCCCTACCATAGTGCTGCTTATTTGAAAGTGGAGGAAACTCCACTTTTAATCCTTTAAAAACTCACTGGCTAACCACTACTAACGACTCTCTCTTAGCGGCATATTCAAGCACATTATTCATCGTCACATTACTCCTTGTAATCAGTATTACATATTCTTATATCGCCAATAGAGTCATATACAAATACTGTACAGCGCGCTGATAAAAAGCCAACACGTTTGAAAGCACGTCTTCATCAATGCCCACGCAATAAAATATCAGTGAGCGAGATGATATCACCACACTTTAAAAATCATATGATTGATATTTATACAGTCATAACCAATAATATTAACCGTAATATATTATTTATGCTGTTAAGTAGTGATAAAAATAAACTAGTACCTATAAGCAAGCTTAAAATGGAGCTGTATTACATGAAGAAACTGAGTTTTTTAAAAGCATTTTTTATTATGTTATTGAGTAGCATGCTCATTATTGCCACTGTCTCTCCAATTATTTACAGCAGTGTTTACGATATCATGATGGAGCTAACTTTAAATAAAAATAGAGAACAAGCTGAACGACTTGCTACATTAGTTTCGTTAGATTTAGAAAGAGGCAAAAGCACGGAAGCAGCCCTAGCTCAAATACAAGCTATGTTAGAAAGCACCCCACAAAGTGATGAGCATTTTGCGTGTATTGTTCAACACGAAAATAGGGTTATTGCGCATCCTAAACCTTCCAACGTAGGCAAAGACGTAACCGGCTGGACTCTTTCTGATGGTATTGAAACAAAAACCTACACGCAATCGGCAGGTGAAGGGCTCCCTTTTGGTGGAATTCAAACAAGAACAAATGGCACACAAGACATCACCTTTCAAGTTCCTATTAGTACGCAGCCTTGGGCTGTTGCTGTGCATACTAAGTTAGACCTCATAGGCCTCTACACCCAAACAATCCTTAAAAATATTGCTTACTTTGCATCGGTTATTTTATTTTTATTATTGCTGATAAGCGCCTATTTAATTTCAAATCAAAAAACATAAGCCATTCTTTTGATAAAAATAAAATCTGTGATTTTACTGTATTAATTAAGCATCCTTGGAAAATTAAAATGCTGACCATAGAAAAGAAGATTACCCTCTGTTTTGTTAGCTTACTTTTAACACTCATCATCGCCAGTATCACGTCGGTGGTTAAAGTGGACAATTTAACTCACCTATCGAGAAAAATACAAACTATCTATGAGCCGTCAATACAAGCCAATTTACGTATGACAAACGCCATTAATCTTTCCATGCTGAATATTCAAGACACTCTACTGTTCAATCATGCACAACACATTCGACAAAGACAGGCTACATGGTCAATTATCCACAAAATGCACAGTCAGCTAATGAATTATGCAACGCGGTGGCACAATGATGAGCATCAAGCCCAACTGCACTTAATCGTGCCGCTTTTAACTGAATTAAAAGCACAGCAATTAGCAATTGAACAACTCAGTAAAAACAATAACTCTGTAGCAGCCATTAAACTCATGCAAGATCAGGTTATTCCACTTAAAGATAACATTCTAACCATCTTAAGAAAAATACTAGACCCACAGAAATGGGAAATGGCGCGCATCTTTAAACAAGAAGAAAAAAGCGAAAAAAACTTACAACATATTACGCTGGGTTTTATGCTATTGGCCATCTTTGGCAGTATGGTTGTGACAATCGTTCTGGTCCAAACCATCATTACCCCTTTAAAAAATACCGTCACATTGGCCAACGATGTCGCTAAAGGGAATTATAACGTTGATCATGCGCTATTTAATCAAAATGAAGCGCTAGACAGCGCGTTAAAAACCATGACCATACAACTCCAAGACACTGCGCTGAAAAATCAGCAACAACAGCAACGATTAATGTTGTTAAATGACTCACTAGAACGCTCTAATGAAGAGCTATCACACTTTTCTTATCGCACATCTCATGATTTAAAAGCCCCCTTAGTAACCATTCGAGGGTGTGCCAGTGCCATTGTCGAAGATCTTAACGATCATTATTACGATGAGGCAAAAAGCACCGCGGCACAAATAGAAAAACAAATTAGGAAACTGGAAACGCTCATTGATAACATTTTAGATCTGTCGAAAGCTGAGCTGCAAGAATTTACCCACGACACCATTAACTTGGCATCTTTATTTACTGATATCAAAGCAGATTTAGACAATGTCTACTTAAACAAACAGGTCGACATCTTAAGCGATATTGAAGAGCACATACGATTTGACGCACCTAAAGTAAGAATTGAACAAATTATCACCAACCTAATATCAAACGGCATTAAATATGCAAATAAAAATCAGAAAAGCAGCTACGTAAAACTCACTGTTACACAGCAAGAAAATAACATACGCTTCATGATTGAAGATAATGGGTTAGGGATCCCAGCTAAGTTCCAAGACTCTGTATTTTTAATGTTTAAGAGATTTCACCCTCACACTTCCAGTGGAAGTGGGTTAGGTATGTATATTGTTAAAAAGCACGTTGAGAAATTAAATGGCACTATCACTTTTGAAAGCTCTTCAAAAGGGACTATATTCAAAGTATTAATACCTAAGCAGTAAGCATTAAAGACTTAAAGGACTAGTTACGATGAAGACAATTTCTTCTATTCTCGTTATTGATGATAATCATGCCGATGCTTATTTGGCAAAAAGAGCGTTAATACGTGCCAAAGCCATCAACGATGAAGCAGACATTTTTTTTGCAACCGATGGCGAAGATGCGCTGAACTTTTTAAGCGACATTGACCAAAAAAGAGCATTATATGGCGCGGATAAATTTCCCCCAACCTTGATACTGCTTGATATAAATATGCCCATTATGAACGGCTTTGAATTTCTAGATGAGTATCAATCATTAAATAAGCAAGCAGCGTACAACTCTATCATCGTCATGATGCTAACCAGTTCGGAAAACCCCTGTGATTTAACCAAAGCCTCCGACTATGACTGTGTGAAAGATTTTATCGTCAAGCCGCTCAGTAAAGAAAAGATTAGCCATATCATGGTTTCTTGCTTTGAAGGGTGAGCATCCACGCGTTCCCACATACACTTAATTTAAACCAGTGTGACGTTTTGTCGCGGCGTTGACCTTCCCCCCTGCTGATTTATTTTTCTTCCCTATCTCAGTACTGTTGACAACCTAGTCACATTACCATAGATTTTTAATAGTAGTAGGAACTACAAACACTCTATCAGATTGTACAATAAGGAATTATTAATGAAAAAAATGTCTATCATGGCACTGCTAGTATCTTCATGTGCTTTCAGTGGTCAAGCCCTCGCCGATGACTTCACGATAACTAAAGAAAAACAACCTAGTAGAATGCTTGTATTAAGCTCTGCCGGTGGGCTTTCTAGTGAGCTATTCTCTGTATTGCATATGGATTTAAGAGATATTCCATATAAAAGTAAAACTGGCACTATAACTGGTATTAGTTATGTTTCCGCCAGCTTTTCAGATTCAGCAACAGAAACCGCTGAACTATGTTTCTTTCGAGCTTATACTTCTACCCCTTTAATGTGTAGTGAAATTACACCAAACTTTTCAGGTATGGTAACCACATTTAATGGTCAAGAGTTCAAATCAGGTATTACAGCGTCAATTGTGCATCGGGTTGAGGCGACTGGCAGTTTTCATTTCGCAGAACCTAATAGAAGCGAAAGTATAACGTTCCATTATACTACCGACTAATTAGTCATTTGCCCCTTGTTAATCTAACAAAGGGCAATTCATTGCGCTAAGAAGGATAGATAATATGGATATCCCAAATACTAAGTTAAGCTCAAATCTAGCGGTACTACCAAACAATACTCAACGACTGCAATCTAATACTGGTTACCATAAACCAGACGACACCAATGTATCAGTATCCTCGTTAGCGTTGAGATTGGAAAAAGCCCAGCAAGCTATTGATAGTGAAAAACCGCATGAAAAGCCGCTATCTTGGGATGTAGCTAAGGGAGCCACACATACTGAACACAGCCGAAGTCAAGTGGCATCCGCTAAATGGACATTTGAACATTTATCGAAGGATCAGCTAGAGACCATTGCGTTGGACCCAAGTGATACTTTCTCCAACCCCGAAAAAGTAGCAGCCTATGAGCGTTGGCATGCGCAAGACCAAGCTGACCTCTCAGATATTAAGCGAGATGCCCTTAAGAGCAAAAGTCATGTGAGCGCGATGGCGTCATTTGATGCAGCACTGACGTCTCACATCCACACCTTTTCAGCTCAAAGCAAAGCGATGATTTCTGATGACTATAAGTCTCAAGCAACATCACACTTTGAATCCACGTTAAATGAGCCTGACCTTATGATCGGCCAAAGTGGCGATCAGTCTGAACATTACTATGCAGTCATGGTAAAAAACATTTTTGGTGGTAATGAGCCAGAAGTTCAAAGCGGCGTTGATGGCATGTCACTTGCCAATGTAACAAAAAGTCCATTTGAATTTTTAACCCAAGATGATAGAAATCTATTAGCAGATATATATCAATACGCCGATCAAAACGATATCGACTATAAATATATTCATCGGTTTGCTTCTGACCTTGGGGGTTATAGAAAACATGATGATGGAAACATGTTAGCCAATTATAATGACGGGCACTTCGACGCAAAAGGACACCAGCTTACGGTCAACTTTACAGAAAAAGATCAGGCAACAATAGACCGTCTTCGTGCAACAGATGCGTTGGCTTCGACTCCGATAGATAAGGGCTTTTTGTCATTTATCACCGAGCCGGGTCAGAGTGCGCTGTCACATGTTGGAAATTATCAATTTTTACATCATATGGTAGAAGTAACCGCTGGAGCAGAACCCCATACATCAGTGGATGAATTTAAAGTCTTTGAAGATTTTTCTAGCGCTGAAGCGCGATATGTCATGACAGCTTCAGAAAAAACATTCCCAATACCAGAGCCTGATGTAGTTTGTAAAAATGGCAATTGTGCAGTCACTGAAAAAGGCCTTAAAAACGGCGTCACATTAGAGCAAGGCGACAGGACATTACCGCCGGCCTTCGACTTTAAATCTGAATCAATGGAATCCTTACTTCAACTTCGAGAAAATAAAGAAACGCAAGAAAAATCCTGGTTTAAATGGTTTTTAGATGATTGATGTCGCCCTCTAAAAACCTTCTCGTCACTTTTCATAAAGGTCATAAAAGTGGTCACCTAACAATCGACTTCGAGCTACCTAGATCATTGCTTGACTTGCGCCACTGAAAGAGACTTTAGAGTAGGTATATCTTTATTACTTAGGATGATACTTTATAAGTGCATATTAAAAGCATAATCAAAATAAAATAACCTTTAAGGTTCATTATATTAATTTGATTACACCGTGAAATTTTTTTTGCGTTAAATATCTAGCTCACCCTCAGTGATCTTATCTAGTTTTCCATAAAAGAGTTCTGTGCTTCATACTTTGATATACCATTTTTTGACAATTCTATTGCCCATGTATAAGACTGAGTTTGAGGGTCAAAATTATGGATTACCCAATTTTGATGAGTTCCCTCCTGATATCGTCGACCAATTTCGATAGCAAAAGCTGCTTGAACAGAAAGAAATAAATGTAATTTCAGACAGTTAGGTTGTGCCGAAAGTTGATCAATACACCTTCCTAATTTTTCAGACAACTCATGTAAATTCTCTTGATTCTTAATTAAGTTCCTTGCGTTCCCTCTATTTGAAGACATTATTGTAGTGAACTCTCTTAACTCCTCGGGAAGTTGCCTTTTTGAAATAGGCGTAGTAAAACCTACAGCAATTCCCGCATCACCAAATTGATTAACGTTCTTCTGTAGTTTAGCTTCTGTAAAGTCGATGTTTCTATGTTCATCAGAGAGTAAGCTGTAATTTCCATCTCGATGAAACTTATCAAAGTAAGCGATTTCAGCTGTAAGATTTCTTAGCATTGCGCCATATGAAACCAGGAAAGGGATTCTAGCAAGCCCACCAATATATAACTTTTGACCTTTTTCATGGAGTATATAATGTTTAAAAACATCCACTTCTAATTCAGCATTATAGCGACGAATTTGCGCACAAATATTCTCAGTGGCAGGTTGTTGTAGCCCGATGACCACCGGTTCTCTACAAAAAGCTTTCTCAGTTGGATCTAAAATTTCCTCAGGGAAATGCGTAAGAGTACTGGGTAAAGCTGAAATCATGACTTTCGCAGTATGTCTTAACTTTTGGTTCCACTCTGAAAATATTAATGCGCAGCCGACAAAAAACAATAGAATACTTAGGTACATCGAATACAGCGATGGCTCCTTATAGTCTAAATCAAGCGTATTAACTATAAATTCACTTTCAAACTGAACATTTATCGCACCCACTGAAAACATACCTGCACCAACAGCTAGAAGACAGAGCTTTGTTCCCCAAAGAGTTCTGGGATATGCTGTTCTTTTAAATTTAAAAGTTGTGATAAGTAACCATTTGAAACGTTCCCACATATTTTTAATTACTCCCCTTCAATAAATCTAGAAAGCTCAATTGCACGAGAGTTTTCAATAAAATACACAGAAGTCTGCTTTAGCCCAACAATGATAAAAAATAACAAACGCTCAGAGTTCTCCTTTGCATGATTCTGCCAGTCAACTTTATCAGGGAAAGAAGGGGTTGGTATGCTCTGGGGATGTGTATGCCAAGTACCAATGTACCCAACTAGGCCATCGGAAGCTGCATAGGCATCATCAACCTCAGCTTGATGTGCTTTCGCATCTAATTTAAATGACGTCCTCGTTCTATAATCCGTATCCTTAGGCTTAGTTACTCTTTCTATCAGAACATCTCCGTTATCTTTATAGCAGCCCATCAACAAACCTGCGGACTCTAAACTTTCACGCTCTGTTTGCCTGTAACTAATAAGCTCTTGATATATATCATTTGGTAACCATACCCGTTTACCACAACGGCTTGTGAATAACGCAATATCTTGCGAATTACAGATATCACATAACGGATTCTTTAGTGGTTGCATCACAAGAGAGTGATTAAAGCTATTGTACCTCTCCGTAAGCATGAGCCCAGCATTCTCCGCATCATCACAACGACCTTTCCAACTGACTTTAGTAGAGTTCTTAAGCCTTCCTAATAAATAATCTATTGCCAAATTAGAAGCTATAAGAGCTGTCTGTGCAGAGCTATTTGCATTATATGGAATAAACATTTCGCCACATCCGGCATAGTTTTTTACAATATTTTGATCTGGCTGAAGAAAGTTTAGATTAGAGGCTAGTCCCCTTACACCAGTATTAGGCTCAACATAAGCACATTTTAGACAGCCTTTTTTCTTTTGGACATCTAGTATGGCATGTCCTCCTACACCATACCCTTCTAACCAACAATTAATTGTTGGTACTCTAACTGTAGATTTGGCAATAAAGTCATGGAACATTCTTTCATGTGTAGGCGAGCCGACTGCAATGACAATGAGATCATATTGACCAATAATTTTAGGATCTCTTAACTCAAGTAGGCTAGTTCGATACCCTTCAACTCTTATCCAAGGGTATTTATCTAGTAATTGGCGCGCGACAGCCGTCGCTTTTGGCCAGTTAATCATATACCTATCTAAAGTATGTCGATACAAATTTGAAGTTTGAAATCTATCTGGGTCTGTAATATCTAGCCGGCCGACTCCTGCCGCACCTAGTTTATGCACAATTTCACTACCTACTGAGCCACAACCAACCAAAAGCACTTTCTTGCTATCCAGAGAAGTTATGGCACCACTGCGAGGAAGGATGAGTTCTTTGTTAAAGGTTTCAACAAAAAATGGTTTTATATGCCAATTGGCAATTTTGTCTATATTTGTCGGAAATGCAGCTTTTTTCTTTGAACTTAGCTTCATTCCAACCCATGTTTTTCCTGAAGGCGTCTCTGTTCTCAGCACCAGCCAAAACTCTTTAGCACGATAAGGGAAAATCTGTTTCTCTACTTTAGCTCTTATATCTAATTCGAGATTTTCTAAGGTTTCAAGGAGCCACTCTTTAAGTTCCTTTTCTCCTCTAGGTACAATAGGGTTAATGTTTTTTATCGATAAGAAGAAGCCGATAGAGTTTTCGTGTTTTTGCCGCTCTTTAATACTTAGATAACGTGTCACACATGGGTCACTGGATTCTTGTGCTACTCCTGCAAAAGATGCCGGAATACTCATTGCGCTATCAGAAAACGTTGGTCTAAATATTTCTAATTGACTGAAATCAACCTCTCCTATGGCACAAAATAAGGTGATTGGAGGTGATTTTAATAAGCCACTCGTATTTTTATACCAATTAGTATTGAACTCTCTTAGCAATTCACTTTTGTTAAACTCGGTATCTTTTATGAGCGAAAGAAGCAACTTTTCATGGCGCCTTAATGACTCCTCAAAAGCTAATTCCGGTCGCTCATAATTAACTGACACAGAATCTAAATGATTAACACATATGAAACCAAGCTCCGTAAACTCAGGAGAGATTTGCACATGTGCCAATGTACCTAAAGAGTCGGGGTTTCTGATAAAGAAAAGAGGAAGCTCTTTGAATTCATCAACACAAAAATGTATCAATGTGACGAGCTTACCATCGACATCAACTGTGACCGCAATTGTATCGCTTCCCTGATACTCAGATGGCTCTACTTCATAATCACTATCAAGAAAATATTTAAGTATTAATTCATAATCCACTTTAAGCACCCTGAGAAGTACCTGAAGCACCAGCTGTGCTTAGTGGAGCTATACCTATCGCAGCTGAAGCAGCTACTTTTGAGGATGACTTTTTTTCTTTTTTAGGTACTTCAAAGTCATCACCAAATAGTTTATTCAGTATCTCACACTGTTTAACTTCAGCAGGTTCATCTATTGCTCTTTGGAGTTCACTCTGTAAAGTCATCAATTTATTTCTTAGCTGGGTACCTGTATTCAAATCACTGCCATCAGTACTTTCACCGTCTACCTTATGCTGAAAGATATCTCTATAAGGTATTTTTGGTAACTTTGTATATACACGGTAATCTTGTGTACCCCAAGGCGCATCAATATAATCAGAGTCTAAGATTCCATCTATCGTATTCTTCAGAGCAATTAAGTCATCATCAACTTCACTTGAAAGTGTTGGAGGGCTGTATTGTTCTTTAATCATCACAGTTAAACCGATAGAAAATACTTTTTTTCTGACACTTTCAGAAAGAAAATTCACATCACGCCAGCGTTTTATATAGCGTATTAAACGCTTCAATTGGCGACGTTTAACTGTTGCTCCAAATAGATACTCATCAACACTGTCAATCCATTCAAGTAGCCCTTTTTGGTCAGACTCTGACCACTCTTTGTGTTCATCACTGGAGCCGTTTTTTCCAACAGCTAAATAATAGGTTTTGCCGTATATAAAAGAGGTTTCTCTTTTATATACGGTATAATCAATATGCAGGTTGGTTGCTTTATAATCAGCCGTAACACATGGCTTCTTTATTTTTGGGTCCTTAAAATTTCTTTTTACTAAAACATCCTTAATAAGTCTCTTCGGTTCAACTGGATCTTCAGGCGCATTTTCAGCATCAATTACTATCGCACGATCAATGTCATAATCACCATCTAAGCTGTTAATCGCCGTATTGACAGCAAAGGAGCCTTGCTTAAATGATTCTATCACGGGGTACCCTGCATCTTTGAAGGCCGTTTTAATTTCTTCAAAAATACTATCATCTTTTTCTTTGGCTTTTTTATAACCAGCAGAGTGGCTTGTGAGATAAATTTTCTTGTCAAACTTGTCAAAATGAGTTTGTATCGGCATTGATGAGAGTCTCCTGATCGACGTAGGTTCAATCTATTATATGGATATTCATACAGCAGATCTCAAGTGTTTTGTCTAAAAAAAGAGCAGGATTTATCGCTAGCCCTTAGAATAACGCCTTATTCAACGTGGGCCGACTGACCCCAAAATGCTTAGCAACTTCGGCTTTAGTGATATTTAGATCTAATAGCATGGCCTTTGCTTTGCGGATATCTGAAGGGGTCATTTTTGGTTTTCGACCGCCTTTTCTACCCCGAGCTCGAGCAGCAGCTAAGCCTGATTTAGTTCTTTCTGAAATCAAGCGCCTTTCAAATTGTGCGATCGCACCAATAATGTGAAACGCTAGTTCACCGACAGCAGTTGTCGTATCGATATTCTCTACTAAGCTTACAAACTTAACGCCTTGGTCCTTTAGTTGCTCTAGCAGACTGATCAAATCTTTTAAACTTCGGCCTAGCCTATCAAGTCGTTGAACAATCACGATGTCATCTTGCCTCAACACTTCAAGCATCTTCGTTAACTCAGGCCGCTCTCGTGATTTTCCACTAACCCGATCGATATATATGCGCTCACAACCTACACTTGATAACGCATCAGTTTGCGCTAGTTCTTTTTGGTCCACAGTACTAACACGAGCATACCCTATTTTCATAGTGCCCCCTCAAATCAAACGTAGGTTTTATTTACGTTGATCTATTTACGAGTAACTTTACACATATAGCAATGAATCTCTCATTCAGAAACTAAACCGCGTAGAATAAATCAAACGACCGTTTTCTTTACACTACTTTTTTGTATGATCGAGTACCGTTTTGATAGCTGATACAAACCCTACTTCAAATACCTTTCTTCCATGCTGATTTCTGACTGAGTGGTCTTTAGGGTCTTCTTGCCAGCCATTATTTTCAAATGTTGCTGACGATACTGCATTCTCGAGTGCATGCAGCTCGGCGCTTGAGAGTGGTATTGCTGGTAGCAACTCTACCTTTGACTTGGAGCTACCTCGAAGGTGAATAGGTTTATCAATGATGATTGTGTCTCTGTTGAGTGACTTAAGTAACCTAACTTCACCCCTTAACTGTTTGAGTTCCGCGAGCATTAAGCCAACTTCAGCGCGAACTGAAGGCTCATTTATTAGCTTTAGTACATCTTGAGGCTGCTCTACAGGTGTGCGACCAAGCTTTTTATGATTATGTGTACACTGCCAAGAACCTATCAATTGTCTATATTCATCACCATTTTTATTGCGTATTGCCTGTTCAGAAGGGCCTCCACGCGCTTTGGATAGCTTGCCTATCGTAGCGATGGAAAAATCATGACTATTGCGCTCTTGCTGCTCTGCGCATATTTGATGGATAAGCTGAAGCGACCTTTGCTTTCTGGTACCCAACTGACTCGATAACGATGCAAATAGACTATCAGGTGTCATTTTCACTCTCCTTGTGTCGTATGTGGGTTTAGGTAGCCAATTAAGTTCGCTGATTTACTCATTTCAGTTTTTACGTATTCCCCGATAGCATTTGGAAAACCTATCTCTGCTAATGAGCTTTGAGATTCAACAAACTGTATGGCTTTGTCGAACGAACCCACTCTATTTTCGATGAGGAACATGATTTGATTGCCCACTTTAAGCTTATCCTCATCAGGTAAATACAACATAAGTGGATCTTGGCCATTTGCTCTCAACATTAAGTCTATCGCTTGGCCACGCTTTAGCACCGCTTTTGATGCATCGTAATAAGGGTAAAGTGCTGCGTTGCGGCATACGACTTCCAACTGAGTTAGTTGGGAGTTGTCTTCAAGCTGAGCAGTTACATCCGAGAAGCCACTTTCACTGAGCAACTGTAATTTAGTTTCATCCGTGCTATTCATTATCTGAGTAGATTGAGTGATTAACCGATACGTAGCATGCATATCATTCATCAACGCATCTACCTTTGTTGCTTCTCTTTCATATTCAAATTCAGCGGCTTTTAAATCAGCCTCTTTTGTAAATGGCTCATTGGCATCCATTGCTGAAAATTTCATTTGCTTCAATGCATCTAGGTTAGCTTCAAAAGTGTTATGACGTTCGCCCGCCTCACTGGCTTCAAAGCTAAGGTTATTAAAATGAGCAATAAGACCAGGCATGAATGCGGGTCCAGTAATAAACCAACGGCATCTTACGCAGTTTTTTGCGTTGCCTTGAAAATCCCTTGGGGTAGGAGCAAAGCTGCACGGCGCATTACCAAGCTTGGCTGTTTGTTCGCCACCATTGTCACATCCTTGGCAGCCCACAGGGCATATCCCTTTGTCCATCACTTGCCAGCTTACTTGTGAGCCCGAGTTCACGGCTCGCAGCGCTGAATCATCATTAAATGCAGCGCCTAACTTCAAATCATTATATTCGGTATTAATTAAAAACTCTTTGAACTGTTGCTCTGACGCTAAACGTAACTTATCTTCAGCTTCCGACATCACCTTTTTCATATATGCCTGACCAATTTTGGTGTAGTACAAAGTCATGATGATGCGACTGTGCCCAGCAACTAACTTTGACAGAACGGGGATTGGCACACCACCTTCCAAAGCAAAACTGGTGATCAGTGACACTCTTAAAGTATGCAATGGAAAATATGTGCTAATGTAGTTTCGAAAAGTTCCATGACTCGGTTTTACAAACTTTATCGGACTATTATCTGTAAGCATTTCTCTGCGCTGTTTGCAGCGCTGCTCCAGCTCAGACAAAAGTTTAAACCACAGCCTCGCAGGCTCCTTATCGCTTATTGGGCACTGAAAATCGTACTCAGAAATTGAAGAGCGGTGTCTAAACAAAAAGCAAGTTGGTATCATCTCTTCCAATTGCGCTTTACTTTTTATGTCCCCTAGATGCTTGCGTTTTAGTTCCGACCAGTGCATTGGCCTCTCAATTGGATTGTACTTTTCTTGCCAATTCCTTAGCAGCTCAAGCCACTTCAAAACTCGCTCATGTTGCCATGGAATTGTGTAGCCTTTTGACAGTCCATCCTTCAGGATATCTGAGGTCTTATTCGTATTGATAAAAAGCGCACTTGAGTCACTCTCAGAGCTTTGAATACGCCTAAACACACCTCTACCAATTGAGTGCCGTGATAAATCCAATTTAGTGACTGGCGCCAACTTTCCTGTATTTTTAACCCAAGATCCATTTTGATATCGCCATAAATCAGCTTCACCAGAGTCTAACCAGCGAACTTGTGCTGTTCTCAATGGCAGTTCTAGCTTTAGATATAAAGCAACCGCTGAAGCAGGACACCACAATTCATACACTTTTTTATCTTTGTATAGGGTTATGCCACCATAACTTTTTCCTTTAGGAATGATACGCTCACGCCACACACAGTTTGGATCAGCATAATCAATATCGGTTGGCGTCACTTCAAACCAATCACCTCCATATTTCCCTTGGCTAATTGCATCTCCTGCTTTTTGTGCCCATACCCAATCTTTAAACGAATCAGCTTTTTCTGGACAGATGATCTCTCGCAGTTCTTGAATATACTTGTAAGGGAGTGGTGTTCTAACTGTTTCAGCCACTTCCAATCCTGTTCTACGCTTTATCGAGAATGGATTGCGATACTTATGCGGAATAGTGAGGTTGCCAAAGTCATCTTCCACCCCAACCAAGTCTTCCAACACATAAGTAAGAAACTGCTGAAGGTAGTTGTTATACGTTATCGCTTGGCGTTTTCCCACTGGGTCTATGTCGGACTTACTTGGATTGATAGCCTCTTCAAAAAAGTCTGGTACGGGTGTACTTCTCTCAATAAATGTTAAAGGGTTACTGGCTAAATTTAGTGGCACCATGAAAGACTTATAGAACCGATTCAAGGCATTTTTCTTTGATGACAAGCCTTTGTGCTGTCTTGTTAACCAGCGGTTAGATAACTTTGCCCAAGTACGATACTCGTCACCATACATGTCAGTTAACCACTGAAATGTAATGTCTTCGGTGATCCCATTATTGGGTGAATAAGGCTTACTCATCATCACCTCCCTCTACAAGATAGCCTTGCCCTGAAAGTAGCTCTTGTGGATCAACATCGTCGAACCCTTGAGCTAAATAGTTACGTACTACTGGTTGCGTTGTTTCCGCTGAAGCTAATCGCTTATCGGCTTCCATTAACATGCTCGATACTTCATCGAACTGCGGCTCACAGTACACAAGTTGTGACTCGAGACTTGAATGATGTAGCGCGTTTCGCCTCACCAAAGGGTCTATACCCGCGTTTTTGAGTCGCTGCCCATACGCATGACGATGGCCATGTGGGCTTGTACCAGACAATTTTGACGGCGTTAAACCGATTCTTTTTACTGCTCTTTGATGATTTTGATAATATGCAGTGATTGAAAGTGGATGACCTGCCTGTGGACCTGACAGAGAAATAAATGCAAACGGGTGATTGAATGGTATATGCCTAAGCTGTCGGAGGTAGAGCTTCCAAAACGCATAAAACAGCTCTCCAAAAATAAGAGGAAACCATTGCACATGAATGTATTTATCCTGCTGATTATCTAGTTTTTTTACTTTCCAACCAGCACGATAGGTTCTGTCAGCTGATCGATTTCTAGGCAGTAAGCCATATTTCGTTTTTAAGTAACCTTCTCGGGTTTTAGCTTGACCATTCGACTTAACCTGCCAGTCATTAGGGGCTGTACCCTCTGCTGGGTGATAGATGCGTACCAGCGCAACTTGTTTGCCTGTTTCTCTTGCTATTACGGGGTCTAAAGTGACATCTTGAATGTATAGATGAAAAGGCTCACTCATGCGTAAACCAGAACCGTTTAACAGCAAAGTGATCAAAATATCTCTCAGGTTTAGTCTGGTGCCGAGATTGCTGTCATACCGATGTCCGTAGTTTGAAAACCCCTCAAAAAGCAGTTGAGCAAAATACTTTTCCGGAAAGATTTTTGGGGCTTCAATACGCGCTGTTGTAGATTGTTTGGCATAATCAGGTCTATATCTGATCTCACCTTTATCAGGAAGCTGCCAAGTATGTGCTAGAAAAGCACGATTCCTTTTGTGGTGCCAAGCAGCCCAATTGATCCGCTCATCGTAGCTTGAAGTATCTGAAATACTCAAAAAGCTCTCAAGCTCGCTATTCTCACTCAACCAATCAGAATAGTTAGCCAGTGAGTTTATGATGGCATTTGCGGTGGTCACACGACGAGGCATCCAAAATAACATGCTAGGATCTAACCCATCTGTGCCTATGGTTCCGCTATAGAGCTGCTGAACAAATACTTTGAAAAACTCTTTTGGAGTCAGTGCTAATTGATTATTTGCATCGAGGAATTGAATAAATAATTTTAAAGCCGTTACTTGCTTATCAAGCCAACTTTGACTTCTTACATGAACGTGATCAAGCAAATAGGACAGGTGAGATTCAACTACCCCTTCTTCAGTCAGTAATACTGGTAATTCTTCATAGACACCAGCATTACTACGGTAAACTTTGGCATTCAAACGAACGATATCCATTTGACTGACCGTTTGATTATTTGATGATACTTTTACTTAGTACATTATTTGAATTATTGAAAGGAAAAGAGCTTACTCAATGAAAGAATAAGCTCTAAAGATTAGGTTTGATTATAAATATTAAGTATGTATATCTTTATTGTTCACCCACAAAAAAAGGCGCTTTCGCGCCTTTTCTTATTCTACTGTAACCGATTTAGCCAAGTTTCTCGGCTGGTCAACATCGGTGCCTTTAATCACCGCGACGTAGTACGACAGGAGCTGTAATGGAATTGTATATACAACGGGTGCTATCGCATCTTCTACGTGGTTTACGTTAATAACCCGCATGGTATCATCTGATTCAAACGCGGTGTCTTTGTCAGCGAATACATAAATAATACCGCCACGAGCACGCACTTCTTCAACATTCGATTTTAGCTTTTCAAGCAGCTCGTTGTTGGGTGCCACCACAATAATAGGCATATCCGCATCAATCAAAGCCAATGGGCCATGCTTTAATTCACCTGCCGCGTAGGCTTCAGCATGAATATAAGAAATTTCTTTAAGTTTTAATGCGCCTTCCATCGCAATCGGGTATTGCGACCCACGACCTAAGAAGAGTGAATGGTGTTTATCAGCAAACTCTTCAGCCAATGCTTCAATGTCTCCTGCCAGTGTCAACGCTTCTTCAAGCTTGTTTGGTAGGGTTTTTATCGCATTGATAATCTCACTTTGATCTCGGCCTTTCTCTTGCGCTATCGATGCAGTTAGCATCAATAAGCCAACAAGTTGCGTAGTGAATGCTTTGGTAGAAGCAACCCCTATTTCAGCACCCGCTTTGGTCATAAAGGCCAAATCGGATTCACGCACCAATGAGGAGCCAGGTACGTTACAAATGGTCATTGACCCCATGTAACCTTGCTCTTTGGCTAAACGCAGCGCTGCCAACGTATCAGCGGTTTCACCCGATTGTGAAATCGTCACAAGTAAGCTATTTTCGTGCACGAACGATTGACGGTAACGAAACTCAGAAGCAATCTCTACGTTACAGCTCACACCGGCAAATTGTTCAAGCCAATAGCGCGCCACCATCCCCGAGTGATAAGAGGTACCACAAGCAATAATTTGTACGTGTTTTACGTCTTTAAAAATTTGTTGGGCACTGGCGCCAAACGCATCAACTGTCACACGGTCATTTTCAATACGCTCTTCAAGGGTATTACGTACTGCCAATGGTTGCTCATAAATTTCTTTGAGCATGTAGTGACGGTAATCACCTTTACCTGACGCATCTTGGGTAATATTTGATTCAACCACATCTCGTTCAACCACGTTGCCAAGACTATCAAAGATTTCCACAGTATCACGGGTAATACGTGCTACATCACCTTCTTCTAAAAAGATAAAGCTGCGCGTCACCGGCAGTAAAGCCAGTTGGTCAGATGCGATGAAATTTTCACCCAGACCAAGGCCAATCACCAGTGGACTACCTGAGCGCGCAACAATCATTTCATTATCATTTGCTTTGTCAAATACTACGGTGCCATACGCACCTTCCAGCTGTTTCACGGCCGCACGTACCGCATCTAACAAACTATCGTGTTGCTGGCGCAGTTGATGGATTAAGTGCACCATTACCTCGGTATCCGTCTCTGATAGAAACTCGTAACCATCGCCTTTTAATGCCGCACGCAATGGCGCATGGTTTTCAATAATACCATTGTGTACCAATGCAATTTCATCATTGGAAATATGCGGGTGGGCATTAGCCTCTGTCACGCCACCATGCGTAGCCCAACGCGTATGTGCAATGCCCGTAGTGCCTTTTACGTTCGCATCTCGTAAAGCGCTTTCAAGGTTTACCACCTTACCCACCGCTTTTACGGTGTTTAATACGCCCGCAGTACTTAATGCTACGCCTGCAGAGTCATAACCACGATATTCAAGGCGCTTTAAGCCTTCAATTAAAATTCTATTTACTGGGCGTTCAGCAACAGCCCCAACAATGCCACACATACTCTCTCCATTTAATTTTGCACGCTAGTGTGATGTTAATTGCACTGCCACTGTTAATGTATGACAGCGCATGATTTACACCTCGACACAGATCAGTTGCACGCCACACGCCTCAATCACTTGGCGGTCTTTTTCTGCCAAGTTGTTGTCGGTGATTAAAGTGGTGACTTGATCCCAAGGTAGTTCCAAATTTGGTATTCTTCGGCCGATTTTGTCAGACTCAACCATCACCACCACTTCACGTGCCGCCTCTGCCATCACTTGGCTTAAGCCCACTAGCTCGTTGAATGTTGTGGTACCTCTTTCAACATCGATGCCATCGGCACCAATAAAGAGTTGGTCAAAATCATATGAACGTAATACTTGCTCGGCCACCTGCCCTTGAAATGATTCCGAGTGCGGATCCCATGTACCACCAGTCATCAATAAGGTTGGTTCATTTTCTAAAGAAAGCAAACGCTTAGCCACATTAATTGCGTTAGTCATCACCACAAGCCCTCGCTTATTGCCTAGCTCTGGGATCATGGCCGCCGTCGTACGTCCGCTATCGATAATAATCCGATTATGGTCTTTAATGAGATTGGCCGCAGCTTTGGCGATTGCCAATTTGCGAAGGGAATCCTGTTTGTCGTTGCTTTTTGCAACAATTTCTTGTGGCAATGCAATTGCACCACCATAACGGCGTAATAACAATCCGCTTTTTTCAAGTGCAGTTAAGTCCTTTCGAATCGTAACCTCAGATGTTTCAAACTCCAAGGCGAGTGCCTCCACACTGATCTCACCTTGGCTATTTACCAAGTTCAGTATGGTGTGGCGGCGCTGCTGGGTGTTTCGTTTGGTCATGAATACCACCTAAGTTTCGATTCGAAATTTAGGTGCATTTTAAACGAAACTTAATAAATTACAATACTTGCTTTTTAGTGACCGCTCTTTTCATCATCATTCGGCACATTTTTTCTTCCATAACCATGGCAACACACCATAATGACTCGTTCCGTTATCTACCTTAATGTGACAAAGCAAGTTCAATTTTACAGTGCTCTGCCGTCGCACTACCCGCTATTTCATCATACGCGTTTTCTTCCATAACCATGACAACACAACATAATGACTCGTTCCGTTATCCCCCTTAATGTGACAAAGCAAGTTCAATTTTACAGTGCTCTGCTGTTGCGGTACCCACCATTTCATCATACGCGGTTTCCATTTCTAATGTCGCCTTGGTAGCCCCCAACTCAACAAGGTGTACTTCCGCTTCTCTGAGTGAATTAAAAGTAAGGGTGTTGCCTTTTTTATCGGATGACAAGTGATATTCGCCGTTACCATCAAGTCCCCCCGCCAAATAGTGATTAGAATCTGCATAGCTTAATATAACCGCGTTTAAATCCTGAAGCTTAAAATGGTTTTTTAACTGTCTACTTTGCATATATCACCCAATTATTTTGTTTACCTGTTAATAAAACGCGCCTAAGTGACGAAACGCTCACTTTTCGCTCAATTTATTTTCCTGAAGCAAGAAAAAAGGCGCCGAAGCGCCCTCTAGTAGGAAGTCAGTACGCTTATTCGTATCGTAAAATCAACGAAGGACGCGTATTTGCCGCTTTGAATGCAAGGCTCGCAACGGTCAACCAGGTAATCGCAACAACACTCAGTGTAGCGACTCCATATATCCAAATTGCTTGGTCAATCCGTTCATTAAAGTTATTTAACCAGTCACCCATTAACCAATACACCAAGGGAACCGCAATAAGACCACCAATGCCTACAATGGCTAAAAACTCTTTCGACAATAAGTTCACGATGCTAATTCGAGAAGCGCCCAGTACTTTGCGTACTGCCACTTCTTTTTGACGACGTATCGTCGCAAAAGATGCCAGCCCTAAAATGCCCATACAAGTCAAGATAACCGCAAGGCCGCTAAAAATCACCACGAGCTGCTGCATCCGATGTTCATTAATATGTGCCCGTTTGTAGTCATCTTCGATTAAGCTAATATCAACCTCTGTGATTGCCAACTCTCTAATTACAATTCTTTGCGCCTCTTCCATGATTCGCGCTTTGTTAGCGCCTGGGCTTACTTTAATCACAATAGATGCCAATGGATCTTGAGCGCTTGCAACATTAACTGAAACAGGTAGCTGCTGCTGTCGTGCTGAGCCAATTTTCACATCCTTGATGATACCCACGACTTTTGCTTTGCCTCTGCCACTTTGCGTTGCCAGTGTTTGTCCAACCAGCTCTGCAGGATTAGCATAGCCCGCTTGTTTAGCTAAACTTTCAGACAATAAAACAGAGAATGAACTAATGCCTTGCTCGTCGGTTGCCATCCAATCGCTCGCATATTGTGGTGAGAAATCTCGCCCGGCAACAAGTTCGAAGCCTAAAGTCTCAGCTGCATGGAACCCGGTTGAAATTGATGGTTGAGTGCCTCTAAGTCGCTCACCATTAGGCCAAACTAAAAATAACTCTGAGGTCATATCATGTGTTAACAGTGTATTTGACTGTGTAACTTGTTCAACACCATTTAACGCTTTTAATTGGCTCATAAGACGATTATCATTCGCTTGATAAATCGCTTCAGTTGGTAGGTTTTTAATAATCACTCTATCTGTTTTGCTGTAGCCAACGGGTAAATCACCGATCAATGCCATTTGTTTGTATACCACGATAGCAGCGACAATCAAGGCAACAGATAACCCACCTTGTAGCCCGAGTGTGAGCTTGCGAACCCAAATGGCTGTTTTTCCTCGTTGCAAGTCACCGCTCAATACGCGCTTAGCGCTAAATGACGAAATGAATAGTGCTGGGTACAAGCCTGATAACAGACCAATTAATATCACAACAACCGCCACTAATACTAAAAATAGTGGTGAGAAGCTTAACGATAAGCTGCGCTCAAGTAATTGATTTGCTGACGGGATCATTAGTTCAACTAACACCAGTGCAATAAGGGCTGCAATCATCACGACAAACATGGATTCAGTTAAAAATTGAGAAATAAGTTGTGGTTTACTCGCTCCAAGCGCTTTTCTTACCCCAACCTCTTTGGCGCGCTTTGCTGCACCTGCGATATTTAAATTAATAAAGTTCACGCTGGCAATCAGCAACAATAAAACGGTTAATGCAATACACACTTGCATCACCAATGATGAACCTCCTTGCTTCATCTCAAATGGACCACTGCTATTGAAATGTAGATCCTGAAGTTTATTCAGAGTCAAACCAAGTTGTTTATGGCGGCCGGTCGATTTTTCACGCATATTTTCTACCATATCAGCAACGATTAAATCCGGATCGGCATCTTCAGCTAAACGTAAATATACATAACCACGGATCGGGCTATTTAATACCGTTGGAATAGCAGCCAATGTATCAAATACAAAGTGCGTGTTGTCAGGTAAGTCAGCAAATACAGCGGCAATTTCATATCGCCCTTGTTCATATGACAAGGTTTGCCCTACCGAGTTCTCATTACCAAATAAACGAATCGATTCAGCTTGGCTAATCGCCAATTGCCCAGGTCTCGTTAGCGCTTTATTTAAATCACCAAAAAGTACTTCTAAGTTAATAAAATCCAGTAAATTTGATGATGCAACTAACACATTACTCAACCGAGCAGTTTCACCTTTAATCGTTACATCGAGGATCATTGGTTCAGCAAAGTAACTGAGACTATGTGCATCTGTTAAAATTAACGCATCTTCCACTTGCGTGTGACTAAGCATTTCCAGCGCCAAATCTGAATCAGACGCAGCTATCATCTGTAGACCCCAAGGGCGATAATCAGTATGAACGCGGTAGACGCGATCTGCATTTGGATGCTGACTATCATATGATAATTCATAGGCCGCGAACAATGCGACCATAATGGCAGCCGCTAAACCAATACTAAAGCCCAGTAAATTCAACATGAAATGTTGAGTGTCTTGCTTGATGGACCGAAGCGCGGTTTTAAAATAGTTAAATATCATTTTCAATTTCCTTCTTCATACTGCGCCTTTGACTAACTAAGCAATGGCAACAGACTCATATATACTAAAACGTATATACTGCTACGCAGCCCCTGATACAGTGACAACCTCATTCGCTTTATCGAGTATCACTTGACCATCAAGTAAACGCACTAAACGGTCTGCGTAGGTGCCTTCTTTTTCTGAGTGAGTCACCACAATCACAGTTGTACCTTCACGGTTCAATTCACGCAGCATCGTCATCACTTCTTCGCCATTTTTCGAATCTAAGTTACCCGTCGGCTCATCGGCAAGGATCAGTTTAGGATTAATAACCAAGGCACGTGCCACCGCGACACGTTGTTGCTGTCCGCCAGAAAGTTGTTGTGGCAGGTGGTCTGCACGATGGTCAATCGCGACGCGCTGTAAAATAGCTTCGACTCTTTGCTTTCTCTGCGCTTTAGAAATATTTTGATATTGTAAAGGCAGCTCCACATTCTCATAGACGGTCAATTCGTCAATAAGGTTAAAGCTTTGAAAGATGAATCCAATTGACGCTTTACGTAGTTCGGCTAATTGTTTTTCGCTATAACCGGCGATATCTGTTCCCGCAAACTCAAAGCGGCCTCCAGTTGGGGAGTCTAGCATGCCCAAAATAGACAATAGCGTTGATTTACCGCAACCTGACGGCCCCATAATGGCTAAGAAATCACCCTCTTCAACCGTTAAATTAATACTATTGAGTGCTGTTGTTTCAACGTCTTGCGTTCTAAAAACGCGGCTTAAATTATTTAACGTAATCATATTTCTGTCCTTAATTCGGTTCACTTACACTATTTTTATTGTTGTATGTTCAGATGTTCAGCTTTATCAAAACTACCGTAGCTTGATGTGATCACCTTATCGCCTGCCTGTAAACCGGCCAGCACTTCAAAGTAATCTTGATTTTTTTTACCTATACGAATGTCGCGTCGCACAGCTGAATCACCCGATTCGGTAAATACATAGGCCCAATTACCGCCGGTACTGGTAAAAAAAGCACCGCGATTAAGTAACAAGGCATCTTGTTTATTGCCGCCTAACATTAATTCAACCTCGATGCTCTGACCTCGTTTGATACTGTCAGTGCCAGTTGGCAAATCGACTTCAATTTGAAACTGTGATTGCTGTACGCGACTGTCTATTTTACTCACTCCAGCCTCTACTATCTTGTTGTCAATCTGAACCATCACTGGCATATCTCGTTGAACTTGATTTAAGTAAAACTCATCTAAACGTACCACAAGCTTATATTCATTAGGAATATCGACCTGACCAAGGCGAGCACCCCTGCTTTTTGACTCGCCAATCTCGACATCTAGCTCACTTAAGTACCCTGTGACTGGTGACTTAACCAACAAATTGTTTAGGTTATTTCTCGCAAACTGGAGGTTTTTTTGCAGCATTTTAGCACTGTCCTCCAACTGTGCGACTTGCACTTCACGTATCGAGTTTTCTTGCTTTTGTCTCTCTAGCGTCAGTTCTTTACGCGCCTTGTAATAAGAGAGATCATCCTTGATCTCAGAGAGTTCATCCTTGGCTAATACACCTTGTGAAACAAGGGAGTTAGACTGTTTATATCGACGCTCTAAGTGACTTATCTGCAAATCAATTTCAAGAATATCTCGACGCAAATTCAATCGATTTGTTTCCATATTCATTTGCGTATTACGTAAAAAATTCAATTGCTCTGTCACCTGAGCTTCACGACCCATCACATCTAATTGCAAATTCGTATTGCTTAAACGAACCAAGGGTTGTCCTTTTTGCACAAATTCACCTTGCTCCACCAATCGCTCCTCGACTTGGCCTCCAGCTATCGTATCAAGATAGACGGTTGTTTTTGGTACCACCTGACCTCTTAAGCTTAATGCATCTTTAAACGCGCCTTGACGCACAGTACTCACCGTAATACTTTGCTTTGATACTTTTTGACTGCGCCCTTCAGACCCCGTTTGACTAAACCCATAAGCCACGGCAGTCACACTGAGCACGGCTGCAACGATTGCCCCTTTTTTAAAATGCTTTTGTAACCCTGAGCGTTCTATTTTTTTATCCATCATTCAATTCCTGCTGATATTTTTTACTGGCCGCTGATAACGGCATATGCAGTAGGTAATCCAAATTTCATGCCAAAATAAAAACAAATAAATATCAACAACTTACCAATTTAAGATTTAATTTCCTTCATTAGGTGTCCGATAATAGAACACTACAACAATTCATCAGTGCCCAAAAATGGACATCCCATACTTAAACCAAGTAGTATGACGCTAAGCTAAGCTCACATAAAAACACAAAACAGGATCATTCATGAAGCAAGCGGGCTCTATTTTAGTTGTTGACGATAATCCGGATATTTTGATTGCAGCGCGACTCCTTTTGAAACAACATTATCAAGTTGTAAAAACAACAGATAACCCATTCGACATTGAAGGCATTATCAAGTCACACACAATTGAAGTTATTCTGCTAGATATGAACTTTACCCAAGATGCAATCAGTGGCAAAGAGGGATTTTATTGGCTAAAAAAAATCATCGCACAAGACCCTCGCATTGTTGTTCTTTTAATGACAGCTTATAGCGATATTCAACTTGCTGTAGACGCAATAAAAGCGGGCGCATCTGACTTTATTGCTAAGCCTTGGCAAAACGAGCAGTTGCTAGGCGCCGTCACTGCCGCATTCGCACATGCACAAGATAAGCAAAAAGTAGACAAACTCACACGACAAACACAAGGATTAAATCAAGCGCTGAGCCAAAGTAAGAAAAGCGCCACATTTGATTTTTTAGGCCAAAGTGCCGCGATGCAACAGGTGTTTTCTACCATACAAAAAGCCGCACAAACCGATGCAAATATATTGATTTGTGGCGAGAGCGGCACCGGAAAAGAACTTGCAGCACAAGCAATCCATCAAGCCAGTTTACGTCACGAAAACCCATTAATTAGTCTCGATATGGGGGCTATTTCCGGCAATATTTTTGAGAGCGAATTATTTGGTCATAAAAAAGGCGCATTTACGGATGCCAAAACAGACAAAGTTGGTCGATTTGAGCTTGCCCATGGCGGTAGCTTATTTTTAGATGAACTGGGGAACTTGCCTCTGGCGCAGCAAGCAACACTCTTAGCTGCCCTGCAAAATAGGCAAGTGACACCGGTCGGTGGTACAAAACCCATCGATGTCGATATTCGTTTGATCTGTGCAACCAATGATAATCTCGCTGATGCCGTTAATGAAGAAAGATTTCGCCAAGATTTATTATATAGAATCAATACGATAGAAATCCGGATCCCCCCTTTAAGGGAACGCATAGACGATATACCTCTACTGGTAAATTATTATTTAAAACACTATGCGCATAAGTATAAACGCGAACTCAGCATCAACGCTTCAGATATGGATGCACTTTGTCAGTATCCTTGGCCGGGAAATGTACGTGAACTAGCACATGCAATTGAGCGCGCCGTAATTTTAAGTGATGCGGATATGCTAGATATAGGGACTGTCGTAGGCCAAACTCCGACGTTAGAAAGCTCTCAAGCAAACACATCGCAGTCCACTACAGAATACGATACATTTGATTTAGAAGTTTTAGAGCGACGCGCAGTGCATGCCGCATTAAAGCACTATCAAGGTAACGTCAGTCATACCGCAAAAGCATTAGGCTTAACGCGCGGTGCTATGTATCGCCGTTTAGAAAAGTATGATTTATAAACGCATTCTCAATAAGGCATACCCAAAGGAACTCTCAGCATGATCAACACAACTTCCAACTCCATGCTTATCTTAGCCCTAAACCTTACAGGTCTATGCATCTGTGCTAGTGCGTTAACTTACTTGTATATACAATATGGGTTTTCTGCAACATGGGTACTTATTTTACTCGTTGCCTTATCTTTAAATGGATATATATTCTCATTATTTCAAAAGCACAATAAACGCTTAAGTCATGTAATAAAAGCACTCGCAAATGGCGACAGTACTCTCGGGCTAGGTGTGCGAGATCCTATGAGGCAACACTTTGAAAAAGTTAAAAAACAAATGCAATCCGCTCGCTTTAATGCAGAACAACAAGCACAGTTTTTACAAGCACTTTTGGTGCATGTTGATTTGGCTGTTTTGGTCTGTGACGATCAGGGAAATATCATAGAATCTAACCCAGCATCGGCTAAACTATTGGGTATATCGGCCAACCATTTGTCGCAACTTCAACATCTTGGCCAACTTGTTTTAGCAACGAATAAACGCCTTCGTAGCAGTGCACAATGGCAGCAAGGTGAGCAGCAAGATACCTTGTCTATACAAGTAAGTGTTGCTGAAATACAAGGACAAATACGTAAGATTATTACGTTACACTCAATACATGATGCGTTGCTCCTAAAAGAGCAACAAGCCTATAAGCGATTAACACAAGTACTAACTCATGAAGTAGCAAACTCAATCACCCCATTATCGTCAATTGCTCAAACCTGCCATAGCTTGATACCAGACTCACTGACATTTACGGACCAAGAAGATAAACAAGATCTCAGTTTGGCGCTAAATACATTGGCATCGAGAACCAAGCACTTAGGTGAGTTTATTGAACGCTTTAGAAATGTGAGTAGTTTACCCAGTCCAACACTTGCACCATTACAGCTACAACCGCTACTAGAGCAAATAGTCTCACTACACAATAGCCAGCTTACTCAACATCACATTACTTGCTCAATTAGTATCAAAACATCGCAATTGATCATGTTAGACCTTGGGCAAATAGAACAAGTGCTGATCAATTTGTTTAAAAATGCCATTGAGGCCATAAAAATTGCCGAACAAAATTCATCAACCTCAAGCGAAGAGCGTTTGATCACAGTCACTTTAGACCAAAACAATGCTCAACAAGTATATGTTGAAATTACTGATTCTGGTTTAGGTGTCGCCGAGCATGTTAGAGAGATGATATTCGTGCCATTTTTCACAACTAAACAACAAGGTTCAGGTATCGGCCTTAGTTTATCAAGACAGATTATGGTCAACCATGGTGGGGATTTAGTTTATGTTACACGGGAAAAGGGCGCCTGCTTTCGTTGTATTTTTGGTTAAACGAGCAAGGCAAAATTAAAGAACGTGCGTGCTCATTAGATTCAATGAGCACGCAAATTTATTTAATTATTACAGCCTATTACAATAAAGCGAGATAATTCCTCCTGTTTTAATATCCCTTTATGATCAGTATCTATCGTGATTGATTCAATGTTGTTCGCACTATGCTGTGCCATATAGTCATTATACGCTTGTAAACAATAAGGTGATGCGCCAGCATAAGCACCTCTTAATACCACACCGCTCGCCACAGTCGGGACATAATTATCAAACCAATTTGTTTGCCTTTGAGCCAACAAATTAACGCGATCTAACAACTCACTATCAATAGCGTCATCTTTTGTATGACACTTATTCTCTACGGGGGTTACATGGCATGATTTAACCATTTGTATTGATTGCTCAAAATAAACATCAACAAAGGTAAGCTCTACTTGAAAACCATTACCACGAAGCATATTGGCAGCTTCTAAAGCCAGAACTCCACCAAATGAATGACCTACCAATTGAATCACCATATGTGGCTTAACGGTTGTCGCAATCGCTTCAGCAAGCTGCTCTGCATTTTCAGTGAGGGTTTTAAAGGGCTGCAAGCCATCGAGCAAGCCTCGATGTGGACAGCCATATACATTAATATTATGCGATGAAAGCGTCGAGGCTAACCAAGCAAAATCATGTTCAGTGCTTGCCACACCCGGTATTAAAAATACCGACCTATGGTGCGCTTGAATGTCCGACATCGCTCGGATTAATGCACCGTCAGCTTGCAATGATTTACCATCACATAATCGCGCCATAGCCTCAATGGTCACAGTACTAAAGAGATCATTGAGTGAAATCTCAACCCCAAAACGCTGCTTCATTTGCGCGCACAGACGCAACATTAACAGCGAGTGGCCCCCTATTTCAAAAAAGTTTGCCGTGGTGCTAATACCCACCGCTTCAATGCCTAATAATTCAGACCAAATCTCAACCAGCCCTAGTTCGATCTGTGTTTGTGGGGCAACATAATCACCTTGTAGCGTGGCACCTTTGGGGGTTGGCAGCGCCCGTTTATCTACCTTGCCGTTTGGCGTCAACGGCCATTCATGCACCACCATCAAGACACTGGGTACCATATATTCTGGCAATTGCTCAGTTAAAGCGCTCTTTACTTGCTTCATAAATAACATGTGTTCTTGTGTTTCAAGTCGCTCCGAGGGCTGAATATAGGCGACTAATTGTTTACCACCGGCCACCATTTTCGTCATCACTAGGGCTGACTCAACTTGTTGCTGCTGCACTAATTGTGCTTCGACTTCACCAAGTTCAACCCTAAATCCACGAATTTTGACTTGATCATCCGCACGACCAATGAACTCTAACGTACCGTCGACTAAATACCTTACCAAATCTCCCGTGCGATATATTCGTTGTGAACTATGTGGATCATTAGCATTAAAATAGGGGTTTTCAATAAACTGCTCTGTTGTCAGTGCTGCGCGATTTAAATAACCTCGAGCCAACCCATCCCCCCCAATATATAACTCCCCAACAGCACCAAAAGGGACAAGCTCAGTATTCAAATCAAGTATCAGTAATTGATTGTTAATATTTGGTTGCCCGATAGAGACCGTGCTACATTTTGCATCTGCTTCAGACGTACAATACGTTGACGCTGTAATCGTTGCCTCTGTTGGGCCATATGTATTCATGAGTTGAACATGACGACCCAGCTTTTGATAATGGTGAGATACTGTGGATGGTGTTAATGCCTCACCCCCAACAATGACTAACCTTATAGATGTGTTTGTAAAGACCCCTTTATCAACCAATAATTGCGCCCAAAATGCCGTGGGTAAACTAACTACAGAGACTGTATTCTGCGTGCAAAAACTGATAAATTCTTGTAATCCTTGTCTGCACTCGTCATTACTGATAACTAATCGGGCTCCCTGACACAATGTACCAAAGAACTCTTCAACAAAGATATCAAAGCAAATATTTGAAAACTGCAACACAGCATCATTATCATCGACATTATAAGTTTCGCGAATATGCTCTTGGTAGTTAGCTAAAGCACGATGCTCGATCATCACCCCTTTGGGCTTACCTGTCGAACC
>NZ_JAGJEF010000239.1:0-413 GCF_018100875.1 Pseudoalteromonas sp. MMG012 | reverse complement strand
CTTGAATTTAGAAAAATCAAAACAACTATTAGCCCTATCAAGAAAAGAATCTAACGCTAGAAAGCGAATGCGTTTACTCGCGGTAGCACTCTTTTTTGAAGGCGAGAATCGAACCAATATCGCTCGACGCTTAAACACCGCCAGAAGTAGCGTTAACAAGTGGGTATCAAATTATTTGGAAAGTGGTTTAGCTGGGTTAGACAATAAACCTATTTCAGGTCGCCCTGCCAATCTCACTATACAGCAACAATCAGCAGTTAAAGCTTTTGTTTTGCAACATGCTAAGTCCACGGGGGGTGGACGATTGATTGCTGCTGATATTCAAAAATATATCATCGACAACTTTAATGTAAAATATCAGTTAGGTAATGTTTATCGTTTATTACATAGCCTTGAATTAAGCTGGATAACAA
>NZ_JAGJEF010000238.1:0-428 GCF_018100875.1 Pseudoalteromonas sp. MMG012 | reverse complement strand
AACTTACCCTTCGTCATTGCCAATCCAATACACATAAAACGCTTTGCTGGCGCCATTGGTCAACGCGCTAAAACTGATAAACTGGATGCACAATTAATCGCACATTATGGTGAAGCAATTAAACCCTCACTCTCCACCCTAAAGCCTGATATAATGCAGGCTATGAGCGATTTGGTTGCCAGACGAAATCAGCTATTAGTCATGCAAACGATGGAGAAAAATCGCCTGCAAATCTTACCAAAAGAACTGATTTCAACCATTAAACCTATTTTAACGGCCTTCAAAAATCAAATTGAGAAAATTGAAAATAAAATTATAAAACTCATTGAATCATGTCCTGAGTATTCAGCCAAAAACACGATCCTGCAAAGTATGAAAGGCATTGGCAAAATTGCTGCTGCATCCATCATCAGTAACTTACCTGAACT
>NZ_JAGJEF010000237.1:0-431 GCF_018100875.1 Pseudoalteromonas sp. MMG012 | reverse complement strand
TAGGCCGACCCACTGCACCATGAAATACTTTGGTAAATTGTGTAGTGAGCTTTAGCCAGTTTTCGGGGGCGATGTTGAGTCTGTCTAAAATTGGAGAGTTGATAGGGTTGATAGCGCCTCGTTTGTCTGTTCGCATACATCGGCCGGTTAACTCTACCAGTTCTAAATAGGACTTTAATTCAAAGGGTAAACCTTTTGGCATGTACTTTCGGGGGCTACCTGCAAAACGTGCTAAGTGTTTAGGTTGTTTGCCTTCTTTGGCATGTTCACAGCGGGTTTTAACGCTTGTATATTCTGATGTTTCTGGTGTATCTGCCATTTTGGCTCTAATTGGGTTTAAATCAACATACGCCATACACGCTGCCAATGCAGCTTCATCAAGTAAAGCTTGTGATTTAAAGCGCCCTTCCCAAAATCGACCAGTACAGTTA
>NZ_JAGJEF010000236.1:0-434 GCF_018100875.1 Pseudoalteromonas sp. MMG012 | reverse complement strand
ACGTCACTGGGCTTAGATTCAAATCAGCTCAGCAGCATTGATATATCGAACAACACTTTACTGGAAACGTTGGGGCTGAATAATAACCAGCTGAGTGTCATTGATGTTACTCGTAATACCGCTTTGACTCGGTTAGATTTAGACAACAATCAACTCACAAACATGAACGTGAGTGCAAATACGCTACTAACTTCATTGGGCTTAGATTCAAATCAGCTCAGCAGCATTGATGTATCGAACAATACTTTACTGGAAACATTGGGTCTGAATAACAATCAGCTGAGTGCTATTGATGTCAGTCGTAATACCGTTTTGACTCGATTAGATTTAGACAACAATCAACTCACAAACATGAACGTGAGTGCAAATACGCAACTAACTTCATTGGGTTTAGATTCAAATCGGCTTAGCAGTATTGATGTATCGAACAACAC
>NZ_JAGJEF010000235.1:0-435 GCF_018100875.1 Pseudoalteromonas sp. MMG012 | reverse complement strand
ACCAAAAACAAGTCAGCTTTTTCGATGGCTAAGTGTATGTAAAATTGATTTAAAGCCGCTCACCAGTCAAATTCGAAATTTCAAAGAATGTATTTTTTTACTCCTCACCATCCCATTAATGTCAACTGACCTAGTAAGTTATTGTTACTTGGGGATTGTCAGCTTATGTATTGTATACGGGGTTTACAGAAAAGAATGGAATATTGTGCACATTTCATTATTTGTTATTTCTTTATACACATTAGAATACACACTTATAGATTACTTTTATGCATATACCAAAACCTTATTTAGTAGCACTCTAATTACTGCTTGCTTACACTTTGGGTTTCAAATAGCGTTTACATTATTATCTTTTTTAGTATTCACTTTTAGGGTTCAAATTTCTCGTTGCATATCTAATTCAGGAGGCATAAAACGCACTCCCTTTGACAA
>NZ_JAGJEF010000234.1:0-452 GCF_018100875.1 Pseudoalteromonas sp. MMG012 | reverse complement strand
CGTTGACGCCAACGTTGATGGTGTATTTGGTTCACGCACACTTAAAAAGTGCCACGCTATTTTGCCTAACCTATTCATTAGCCAATTGATCAGCCGCCGTGGCTACCGCTACGCCCGCATTTGCTTAGACGACCCAACCCAACAGCCCAACCTGCGCGGCTGGATGAACCGCCTCGGCCACATTACCGAGCGCTGTTATGCAGAGGTGTACTGTGGGTAAAAACTGGGAATGGAGCCTAAACCAAGGTCGTATTAAGCGCATTGAAGCCGAACTAAAAGCGCACAAGCTGGGGTTAAGGTTTGATGTAAAAAAAATCCCTATTCACTCGCTCGATGGCACGATGCAATCAAAGTTCATACGCGGTTGGATGTCAGTAACTGAGACTGATATTCAATGCCGCATTGACGGCCAAAGCACATACGTAGATGTACGCCATCGGTTAGCTGAGTAC
>NZ_JAGJEF010000233.1:0-452 GCF_018100875.1 Pseudoalteromonas sp. MMG012 | reverse complement strand
CTTTTCAGCTAACCTGCGGCGCACATCTATGTATGTGCTATCACCACTCAATTTGCGGCGTATGTCGGTTTCAGTGACCGAGTGCCATCCATGAGCAAATTTTGATTGCATGGTGCCGTCGTGGCTGTGTAGCGGTATTTTTTTAGCATCAAACGATTGGCCGTTTTTACGTGCCAAAACCTCAGCATTTAAGCGCTTAATACGGCCTTGGTTTAAACTCCATTCCCAGTTACACCCCATGATATAACTCCGCATAGCTGCGCTCGGTAATGTGGCCGAGGCGGTTCATCCAGCCTTTTAAATTCGGGAGTTGTGTTGGGTCATCTAAGCAAATGCGGGAATAACGATACGCGCGGCGGCTAATCAATTTAGCGATTAAATGGTTAGGTAAAATAGCGTGGCACTTTTTAAGTGTGCGCGAGCCAAACACACCATCAACTGTGGCATCAACA
>NZ_JAGJEF010000232.1:0-454 GCF_018100875.1 Pseudoalteromonas sp. MMG012 | reverse complement strand
TTCCATAAAAAGGAGTATGAGATCATACTTTTAAGTCAAGGTAAAGTTCGTGATCTTGCCCTGATACTTATATTGTCACACCTATACGGAAACTTGCAGATCCTTGAAATATAACGGTGCTGTAATCAGTTTGCTATTTTATGTAACTCTGTATTTATAGCACTGCTATTACACTCAAATTAGCAATAAAGGTTTAGCTATGCCTAGCGGGTCTAAATAAGCTAGGTTAAGTGACACTTAATACAGCAAATATAAACAACAGCAAAGCGCAATGCCTACTAATCAACAATAAATGCATTCACAATATTGATACAGCTGCACGCAAAAAAAACACAACACTTATGCAATGTCAACTGTGACGCTTACTTGCATTCAATTAAAATAGATTACAATAATCTCAATATACCGTTCAGCAAATATCTTATACCAATCTGCTTAAGTATTTGATCTAATA
>NZ_JAGJEF010000231.1:0-470 GCF_018100875.1 Pseudoalteromonas sp. MMG012 | reverse complement strand
ATAGAAAAGTTGAACAGTAAACATGAAGAAAAGTTAGACCTAAACACACTAAGGCACTTTATAAAAAGGTTATTCCTGCCGCTTACCCTATTTCTCACTCGTACAAAGGTCCTTTACGACAAAAACGTATACGTACCTTTCCTGCTCAGTAAATTAATATCAGTAAGTTATCAATGTAAATAACCTCAGCTCTGGATAAGCGGATTTGCCCAATAAAGCTATTTTTCTCACGCTCGGCGTTGCTTTCATTTGTAATAGCCAGTTATTACTGCATAAAAGCGCCTTGATATTGAACAAAATATCATCATTGGATTGTACGTAAGTTTGTTTTCAAAGCATTTTCTATTCCAAAACCCTTATCCAATCTGACCAGTCGATCGCAGTTTGCTTATTTACTTTCACAACAATGTGATAATGGTTGCTCATAATCGCATAAGCCGCTATTTCTATTGCGAATACACCACTGAGCC
>NZ_JAGJEF010000230.1:0-472 GCF_018100875.1 Pseudoalteromonas sp. MMG012 | reverse complement strand
GACAAACTTGCACAAGAGTTAGATGCAACAGAGCGAATGCTGAAAGCGTCGCGTGATAGTGCAACGTCAAAAGAAAGCACGATCATTGAGTTAAAAGCTGACTTAGATAGCAAAAAGTTCAGCGCTGAAAAATGGAAAGGTGAAGCAAAAAGCTTTTTTGAAGCACTGGCTAAAACCCAAAACCAGATCCGCGAAGGTTGCAACCAAATGCTGGTGCTGAGTGAGCAACTTGAAACGATCACGATGGACGACAAAACCTACGACGCTGCTAAATCTGCAATGTATGCCGACAGCAAAATTTTACTAACTCAACTTGCGCATGTATGGAATGAACTATACCGCACTTATGGTGGTTTAGATGACGCCAAGCCCAGCGGTGAATGGCTGGCCGAAATGGGCTTTGAAGCTACGGAGGTGATCGAATGAATGCACTCTCCATAGAATATTGGGCACAACAGCTAGACAACGCAGG
>NZ_JAGJEF010000023.1:0-64245 GCF_018100875.1 Pseudoalteromonas sp. MMG012 | reverse complement strand
CATTATTTTTAATAAAAACAAAAAAACAGTGAATTCGGACAATTAACACGCAAAATGGACCTAACATCATAATTATGTGTGAAAAACAGCCTCAAATTTCAGTTTGTTTCTACTTCAATTATTTAATAGATAAATATAAAACAAAAAGCCGGATCACTTTGCAGTTTTCCGGCTTACATTAAAATATATTAAAGAACATCATGGACGAGGAATAAAGCCCACAGCATCATATACTGCATTTAATGTTATTTGAGCTCGCGTACTTGCTTTTTCAGCCCCACTTTTCATGATCTCATCAAGACGACTTTGATCTTCACGGATCTCTTTAAACCGAGATTGGATCGGCTCAATCATTGCGACAACAGCATCTGCGGTATCTTTCTTCAAATGACCATACATCTTGTCTTCATATTCAGGGACTAAATCGACAATAGCGCGCTTAGTTGCTACCGAAAGTAACGTCAGTAAATTAGATACACCTGGCTTCTCTGCTCTATCAAAGTAAATACGTGCTTGCTCATCGGAATCCGTTACTGCTTTTTTAAGTTTTTTCTCTATTTTTTTCGGCTCATCTAACATCATAATAAACGCATTAGGATTATCATCTGATTTAGACATCTTCTTTAATGGATCCTGCAAACTCATCACACGTGCTCCCAGCTCCGGTATATATGGTTCTGGTAATTTAAACACATCACCATATAAGTTATTAAACCGCGTAGCGATATCTCTTGTGAGTTCTAAATGTTGCTTTTGGTCTTCACCGACTGGCACTTGAGCCGCTTGATATAACAATATATCAGCAGCCTGCAATGCAGGGTACGAAAATAGTCCAACATTAATATTATTTGCATGTTTTGCCGACTTGTCTTTGAACTGTGTCATGCGATTCAATTCACCCATTTGGGCGTAACAATTCAGTACCCAACCTAACTGGGCATGCTCTGGCACTTGTGATTGCACAAAAAGCGCTGCTTTTTCGGGATCAATACCACAAGCAACATATAGTGCGATTCCATTTAGTACGCGGTCACGAAGTTCTTCTGGTTTTTGACGCACTGTAATCGCATGAAGGTCAGCAAGCATAAAGTAACTTTCATGATTTTCTTGCAAGTTAAGCCACTGATTAATAGCACCAACATAATTGCCTATCGTCATACCACCTGTTGGCTGCATGCCACTCAACACTACTGGTTTGCTCATGATGTTCCTTTATATCTAAATATTAAATTCGCTTGGTTAAAATAGGGATTATATCTAAGAATCCCTCACAGAGGTACTCTGGATTAAAATCTTCTAAATTGCAGCCTTGGTTATAACCGTATTTTAAGGCGATAACGTCTACTTCTGCATTTTTGGCCGCCAATATATCGCTTTTCGAATCGCCAATCATTATCGCATCGCTCGGTTTAATACCCAACGCTTTGCATGCCATTAAAACCGGTTCAGGATTTGGCTTTTTCGCCGTATCATCACCACAAACAAGCACTTCAAAATGGTGATTAAGTGATAGTTTATCTAAAAGCTGCTCGGTAAATGCCCTGTCTTTATTGGTCACCACAGCCTTAGGTAAATGCGCCAGCGCAGACAAACCTGTCTCTACATGTGCATACAAAGCGGCGTAATTACCCACAATATCATGATAGTGTACCTTGAACCGGACAATTGCGTTATCTACAAGCGATTGGCTCAACTCAGGGTTAACTAGCATGTCTCCTGTTAAACCACGCTTCACCAATATTGTAATGCCATTACCCACCCATGTTTTAACTTGCGCGTAGCTGACGATCGGATAGGCTACCTCTGTCAATGTCAGGTTTAAAGCCATATACATATCTTCGACGCTATCAACTAACGTTCCATCTAGGTCGAACAACACACCTTGATAACTCATGATCCAACCTTTGCAAGTTCATCACGCATTTGCTCTATAACCGTTTTATAATCTGGTTGGCTAAATATGGCTGACCCCGCCACAAACATATCTGCACCTGCAGCGGCTACTTCTGCGATATTGTCTACTTTAATACCACCATCAACTTCTAGACGAATGTCTCTCCCTGAGTTTCTGATAAGTGTCTTAACTTTTTTTAACTTACTTATCGTTTCTGGGATAAAGCTTTGACCACCAAAACCTGGATTTACTGACATTAATAAAATGACATCAAGCTTATGTATAACATGGTCAAGATAATGTAACGGCGTCGCAGGATTGAACACTAATCCTGCTTGGCAGCCATGTTCTTTAATCAAGCTAATTGTGCGATCTATATGCTCACTTGCTTCTGGATGAAATGTAATAATACTCGCACCAGCATTCGCAAAGTCGGGAATTAGTCTATCAACAGGCTTCACCATTAAATGCACATCGATTGGTGCGGTAATACCATAATTCCGAAGCGCTTTGCAGACCATTGGCCCTATTGTTAAGTTAGGCACATAATGGTTATCCATGACATCAAAATGTACAACATCCGCACCAGATTTAAGAACGCGCTCTACATCTTCGCCTAACCTTGCAAAGTCTGCTGATAGAATAGACGGAGCAATGAGATATTTTGCTTTTTCAGACACTATAATACTTCCTGATATATCGAATTATCAGGCTCACTTTACCGCAATTTTTACTCCGACCCCAGTGAAAATGAGCGTAATCGACTTCATTGAATTTGATATCGACTAAGCTATGATAATTGTGTTTGTTTTATGAGCATCTATTGTGTATTATCTAATGATAACTTGTAAGTGAGGGTAGTTATTATGTTGAGTCGGCTAAAAACACGGATGCTTGGGCTTTCAGCGATTGCGATTGTTTCTTTAGGTGCAATTTCATATGATAATGCTCAATTAGTACTTGCAGAACACAAAAATTGTGGCTGTAATACAACACTTCAGACCACAAATCAAAATACTTTAATCTGTAAACGTGAAGCCCACACAAGCTGGTACGCATGGTTAACAGGTGAGAGTAGCAGTGCCCAGTTCCATTACTTGGATTTACTCGAATTACTTTTAGGCTCTAAACAATCGAGTGATAACAGCAATAGGTTAACATCACACCTATAAAAAAGGACTGCTACGACATGAAGTTACTCAGCATTTTCCAAAGTGTATTAGCTGCTTTATTTGGCGTACAAAGTCACGGCAAATATGAGTTTGATTTCAATTCTGGCTCTTTTTTACCTTATGCTGTCGTTGGTATAGCACTTGTTACGGGGTTCGTTGTCGCACTTGTTGTCTTGGTTAATTTCATTCTCAACTAATTTCTTTAAAAGGAAGAATGGTTAACTCTTACAATAAAGCGCCATTAATTCATTCACCTTATTTCGACTCCCACCTTTTGGACTGATCGTTCTTTTTACTTGAATAACATCTAACGATGCTTGACTGTAAATTTTACGTGTCCAAGCCGTATCGTGATTGGATATCAAAACAGGTGTCGACTGCTCAAATGCTGAAACTTCCGCTAAATTGGCTAAAATAGCTTGATCATTTAAATCAAAACCACCTTTCGCATAAGAGGTAAATGAAGCCGTCTTACTTAACGGGACGTATGGTGGATCACAATATACGACGGCATTATTCGGCAAACTCTTAAATACCTGAGCGTAACCTTTACACGTAAAAGTCGCTTTTTGTGCCTTTTGAGCAAATGTGTATAGTTCTTTCTCTGGGAAATATGGTTTCTTATATTTGCCAAACGGTACGTTAAAAATGCCTTTTAAATTATATCTGCATAAACCATTGTAGCCATGCCTATTCATATATAAAAAAAGAATTGCGCGCTCATAAATATCAACGCTTGCGTTAAACTGCTTTCGGTAGTCATAATAAGCATCAGCATGATTATTGAGATCAACAAAGAGTTTACGAGCATCGCTTACAAACTCATCAGGTTGGAGCTTCAATTCATTATACAAATTGATCAAATCGGCATTAATATCGTTTAAGACATAGCGCTTAAAGTCCGTATTCAAAAACACTGAACCAGCACCAACAAAAGGCTCAACTAGAGTATCGGCACTTTGACTTGCTAACGATAAACGTTGCGCTATGCCATCTACCAGACTATATTTTCCGCCTGCCCATTTTAAAAAGGCTCGGGTCTTTTGTTGCATACTGACTCTATTTATTTTGAAGTTGCGCGATTTTACACTAAAATCTACCAATTACCGAATGAACAAAGCAATTTCCTGCTTGATTTTAGTCTGCTTTTTAAAGAATGGTTGTCCCGTGAGCAAATCTTTTGGCAATTTCGCTTTTCCTATTTTTGCCGCATCGATTGTAGAGTAACCACTTTGGATAACTATCCACCATACAACCTCGGCTCGGTTTGTGCCGTAAATTTTTAAATCACTAACGCGTTGCTCATGAGCAGAAACAAAAGCCTCTGCAATTGTTTTATCTTTTACCGCTAATAATTGAATAACCCAGTTAGAATCAGGCTCAGATAACAGATTCAAGTGATCATCAACAGCGCTAACACTTTCCACATCCGCAGCCACCTCATTTAATTCTAAAAACTCGGCACTTTCTTCTTTTCTAAGCTCAGACGTAACGGCTACCGAAAGTTGCTTCGGTTTATTATCCGTCACAATCTTATCCACTTCGGCTTTTTGAGGAGTGTGGGTAAGCGCAGAAAAAATGGCACTCGTCTCTGCCTTATTTTGTACTTCTAGTGCATCACCGATTGACACAACAGCTGTTCCATTCAAAACATCATCTGATACTTCAGTCTTACTGCCATCACCTATAATTAACTCATTACTATGCAATGGTGTTTTTAAAATCCGAGTGCTTGGCAGTACGGTGTTAACAACAACTTTTTCCTCACTCATCTCGGGTATCAAGCTCGTAATTTCTTTTTGATACACAAAAGCAACCATCAAAAGTGCCAATAAAACAGTCAGCAATGTCAAATGCCACTGCATCTTTATAAATTTACTGGATGCTGGTTTTTCTAACTGTTGCGTTTCAGGCTGCCAATCTAACAAGATTGCAGGGTTACCATGAGATGCACTCAAAAAGGTTTGGAAAATTGGATCTTCATCAACAGGCAACTGCTTAAAAAACATTTTCATTAACGTCTTGGACTCAGACAATGAGAGTGGCTCTAAATGTAAATCCAATGCTTGCGGGACCATCATCGGTGATTGTGCAGTGACAAGAATATATATTTTTTCAATGCCCTGTTTTGCTATGTTTTGTAGCTCCGTGATCATTTCATCAGATAAATGTCGCGCGCCATCCAAAACCCATAAGCAAGGGCCTGATGGAGAATGATTGTGTAAATTTACGAAATTCTCACTTAAGGTGTGAGTTTGATCAATTAATGGGGAGCGAAAACTGTGCTGTAATAATTGAACTGTTAGATCTATATCTTTTGAGTTTGCTGATAATTTAATAAATGCTTTATTAAATTCAGCATATTTATCTGTAATGAATGACTCTGCTAAATAGCTTTTTCCTAATCCAGAAGCCCCTATTAAGCAAATCAAATTCTGCCCATATTCAAACTGTAATTCAATTCGATTAACTAAAGCAGCTCTACTGGGCAATATTTGAGATTGCATTAGCGCCCTATTAGCGTACTCACAGCGTCATCAGAAACATCGTCTACCAATGCGCAATTACCCAACTTCGTTGGTACGATAAAGCGAATGCGGCCTTGCTTATTCTTTTTATCTTTACGCATATGAAATAAGAATTCAGCACTAGTCATATTATCAGGAATATCAATAGGTAAGTCATACAAAGATAACAAACCTTCAATTCTTTCAACTTCTTTAGCCATTAATGCACCACGTTGATATGCTAACTTAATAGCCAACATCATACCTGAAGACACCGCTTCACCATGCAGCCATTTTCCATAGCCCATCTGTGCTTCAATAGCATGGCCAAAGGTGTGACCTAGATTTAGCAATGCACGCAAGCCAGCCTCCTTTTCATCATGTGCAACTATTTCAGCTTTAATTTGGCAGCAACGATGGATAACTTGCATCAGTGAGTCGACGTTTAACGCTTTTAACTTTGCATGGTTATCTTCAAGGAAGGCTAGAAAGTCAACATCATAAATTAAGCCATACTTAATCACTTCAGCCATACCTGCCGAAAACTCTCGAGGTGGTAATGTCAGAAGTGTATCAGTATCAATAAAAACGGCAATTGGTTGATAAAAAGCCCCTATCATATTTTTACCAAGAGGATGATTCACAGCGGTTTTACCACCGACAGATGAGTCGACTTGTGATAATAAGGTTGTTGGTATTTGTATAAAAGGAATACCACGCTGATAACATGCTGCAACGAACCCTGTCAGATCTCCTATTACTCCCCCGCCTAAAGCAATTAAACAAGTGTCTCGCCCACAATTGTTTTCCAATAAAAAGGCAGATACCTGTTCAAAATACTCTAATGTTTTATATTGCTCTCCATCCGGTAGAACAATATGTAAGGGGGCGTGTTCACCTAAACTACGTAACAAACCATTCAAATACAATGGTGCTATAGTTTGGTTAGTTACGATAACAGGTCGGCATGTACCAACATAGTGTTTTAATTTCTGCCCATCAGACAATAGATTTTGACCAATATAAATTGGATAACTACGCTCGTTCAAATCCACTTTTAATTCAAGCATGCATCCCTCTCATATTGGTCATTTCACTAGAAGTCTAGTTTATCTATTATTTGATTCGCAACTACTTTTGCGCTTTGCTCATCTGTTCGAACAATGTGATCTGCCACTTCTTTATAAAGTGGTTCGCGCTCTTCAGCCAAACGCTCAAGAACATCTCTTGGCGCTTCTTCTGTTTGCAATAGTGGACGGCGCTTGTCACGCTGTGTACGAGCAACTTGTTTCTCAATTGGCGTTTCTAGGTAAACAACAATACCGCGCGCAGATAACTTGTTACGCACTTCTTTGCTGACTACCGAACCTCCACCAGTTGCTAAAACAATACCTTGTAGCTCGGTTAGATCTGAAATCACGCCTTCTTCGCGTGTTCTAAAACCATCCTCACCTTCAAGATCAAACACCCACGCAATATCTGCGCCAGTACGGCGTTCAATTTCTTGATCCGAGTCTACAAATTCAAGGTGTAATTGATCAGCAAGGTGCCGACCAATCGTGCTCTTACCAGCCCCCATCGGGCCCACTAGAAATATATTACGTTTCTCAGCCATATCTTTTTAGTACTAACGAACTCTAAAATTTGAAATAAAACCCCGCCTAACGACCTGGCCCCAAAATTAAGGGGGGGATTATCTCAGTAATTCGTGAACGATTTCAAGTCAAATAGTATAAAAAGCATCTACTGAACCTAAAATCAACCTATTATTAGTCAATTACTGACCATCTAACATTATTTTTGGGGTTACAAATATCAATAATTCTTTCTTTTCATTAATCTCACGGGTATTTCTAAACAACATCCCTAAGTATGGAAGGTCACCTAACAACGGAATCTTGCTTACTGCACTGGTAATTTCCTGTTGATAAATACCGCCTAACACCACAGTCTGACCATTTTCTACCAAAACTTGAGTCTGAATCTGCTGTGTATTGATTGCAACAGCAGGTCCACTTGGCGTTTGTACATTATCACCGCGTGTGTCCTGCGTAATCACCAAGTCTAGTATAATTTTGTTATCTGGTGTGATTTGTGGTGTAACTTCTAAACTTAACACTGCCTTTTTAAAACTGACAGAAGCCGCACCACTAGAAGAAGCCTCAACATAAGGAATTTCTGTACCTTGTTCTATACGCGCTTTCTTCTGGTTTGCTGTTGTAATACTCGGGGTTGCAATTATCTCTCCCTTGTTTTCTTGCTCTAATGCAGACAACTCCAAGTCTATTAACGTTCCATCTGCCAATTTTGCAATATGAACACCAATTCTACCGGCCGAAGTACCCGCCACTGGTAAGTTTACATTTAATCGATCTGTAAATGCAGGAATAGTACCATTGGATAACTCATTTGCGCCTTGTAACGAGCCTGAAATCGCATCAGAGCCTTGTTGGTCACTAAACCCCCATCGAATGCCGATATCCTCTTGCACGTTGTCCTTAACCGTTACCATACGAGATTCTATACGTACCTGCTTTACTGGTACGTCTAATGTCTCAACCATGCGTCGAATACTTTCAATACTTCTTGCGCTATCTTTAATCAACAACGTATTTGTACGATTATCGACAGATACACTACCTCGTTCACTAATGATACTGTTGATATCCGTTTTTAACAAATCCGCAAATTCTTCTGCCTTCGCATAATTTAATTGGATATACTCGCTGTACAAAGGCTCTAACTCTTCAACTTGTTTACGTGCTTGTAATTCTTTCGCTTCTCGTGCAGCTAACTCTTCTGAAGGCGCAACCATTAAAATTGACCCCTCCATCCGCTTGTCTAGTCCTTTTACTCGCAAAACCACATCAAGTGCCTGATCCCAAGGCACCCCATCTAAACGCAGTGTAATATTACCGCTGACCGAATCACTCGTTACTAGATTGAAGTTATTCGTATCTGCAATAATCTGTAGCACTGAACGAACAGGGATATTCTGAAAATTAAGTGTAATTGGCTGCCCTTGATAATTTTTCTTTTCTCCAAATACCTGCTGTTCATTATCTTTTTCTACCGTTAAAGTAAAAATACTATCTAATTGCTGGTAGGTATATTTAAATGCTGCGTTTGGCTCAATCACTAAACGCGTTTTATTTTCTTCTTTAAAAGTTTCAACCTTACTGACCACAGTACCAAAATCTAATACATCCAGTTCATATAAATGCTCATCAAGGATCGCTGTATGGTGGAAATCAGCTATGATCTTCCCGCCTCGTTCTTGCACATCAATTGCCGCATGCCCGCTTTCTAAAAAAGCAAATACTGTAGCTTCACCTCTTTCTCCCCGACGAAAGTCAATCGACTGGATTGTATTAATGTGTGTGGCAACATTGTCACCTGCAGGGTCTAACGTCTCGAGTGCGATCGGATTTTCTGAAACCTGTAAATAAACTAAATTGTTTTTTACTCGAACCTTATAAAGCTTTAACTTGTCCATAACAACCGTCACGGAGAAGCCCTGTTTACCCATATTGCTTTCAATGCGTTTTATGCCTGCTTTATTTACCTCAAGTACTTTTAAACTCTCTTCAAATTCTGCATCAGGAAAAAACAACTGTAATCTAGCTGGTGAATTTAATACTTTAACTACTGGCTCTATATCTAATTGCTCATCAAAAACAAATTGTAATTCCGTTTCATCATTTGGCACTGGGTTATAGCGAACGTCATAAAGCATAGGGACAGCTTGAGCCAACCCAGAGAAAGTAAACAGGACCACAGAAAACGTTGCGTTTAACCAAAAATTCAAACCCTTGCGAGCCATAATAGTGCTACCTTTATTGTTATTCACCTGTACCGGTTTCTTCTGATTCATGTATTTCTACTTTTGTTAACCGTTCTTTCCAACAACCAGTACCGTCGGGTATTAATTCTAATAACTCGATATGATCAGGGTTCACACTAACCACTTCACCATGATACAACCCCATATATTGGCCTTGTTTAATCCTATATAGTCCTTGATCTGACGCTTTAATTAAGGCCCACGTGGCATTAGTTGTGGCAATTGTGCCTTTCATTTCTAAGTTATCCAATGGATATTTTTCCAATGGGTCTCTGGCTCGATTCGGATCTGGATGCAGACAATTCCGTATCTGCACCATTTTACTTTCTATTACTTCTGGCTCTGGTGCCACAAAAGGGCTGCGCAAGTTTTCCGCATCATAAGCAAAATGTATAAACTCTCGCATTTCTGGAATAGGCTCAACTTTGGGCGTTGCACTCGCCTGTATTTGATCGATATATTCTTTTTGTTCAGCAGTATCATCATTACATGCGCATAATAGTAGCGTACTAAAAAATAAGCACGGTAAACGATACATCACTTACGTTCCCCCTGTTCATAACGATACGTTTTTGCTATCACACTAAATACCAAATCATTATTACCCGCATTTTCGATCTGAAAATCGTGCAAACTCACTATTCTAGGTAACTGAGCCACCTTCCCAACAAACTTACCAAATTCATGGTAAGTTCCTACTATTTCCAGTTTAATTGGTAATTCAGTGTAGAACTCCTTCTTGACTTCAGGCAGCCACCCTATTTTCAAAAATGTTAAACCACTTGAAGTACCCACATACGTTAAATCATCTAATAACCCTGGCGTTTCATTCGACGTTGGTAGCCGGCGTAGTAGCTGGGAAAATTGTGCTTCCATATCTAACATTTGCTGACGATATAAATCTAAGTTATTTGCGCGAGCATATTTTATGCGATAACTCGTTCTAAATTCTTCTTCCGCATTAACCGCGCTTTCATATCGGCTAATTGAGGTAGACACAAGTAAACTGTACCCAACCACAAAAGTAATTACGACGACTACGACACAGCATAAAACTTTGACGACAAAAGGCCATTCACCGATATTGTCTAGCTCAATTTCATTCCAATCAATATCTTGTAGAGATTTCAAGTCAAAATTCACAGTTTATATTGCCACCCTAAAGTTACTTTCCACGCTGAGAATCTTCAATTTGTTGAAATGATTTTACATAAAAATGCATGCTAAAATCACTCAATAAACGCGACCGTTGCTCACCAGCGACAATACCTTGAATGATAGGTCGCTCCAATAAATATGACGCTTCAACTTGTCTCAGCATTTGTGATAGTCGATTATTTGACTCACTTCTACCAACAACTTTCAATAAGTTACCTTTTCGCTCTAAGCTTGTAAGGTACACACCTGCAGGTACTACTCGCGTAATTTCATCTATTATTTGAGTACCCAAATTTCGATTACTTTGTAATTCTTCAATCAAACGAATGCGTCTTTGCAAATTGTTTTTCTGCTTATTTAAATCATTGATCGCAATAATTCGCGTATCTAACTTAGAGATCTCCGCTTTTAAATAATTATTTTTAATATTTTGCCCTGTGGTTAGACTATCGTAAAACGCACCGATGAAATACATCACTAAACAAACCACACCGATAATTAAACCTATTATTGTCAAAAACTTCTGCTGTGATGCTTGTCGTTCTTGCTCTCTCCAAGGAAGTAAATTTATATGTGGCATGATGTAAAACTCCTAAGTGCCAAACCCGTCGCTATTGCAAACTGAGCTCGGTGCCGTTGTAATACATTACGGTCTACCTTTGGCGATACTTCCATATCCGCAAATGGATCAGCCACTATGGTATGAATACCTAATTCATCCACTAACAATCTATCCAACCCCTCAACCAGCGAAGTTCCTCCTGTTAGTACTACATAATCTACGTGATCTTTACCGCTAGTCGTCATGAACATTTGTACAGCTCTTCTTACTTGCTGCAATAACGCAGTCTGAAAAGGGGCAAGTACTTCAAAAGTATAGTTAAGGGGTAAATCTCCGGTCGTTTTAGCAATTTCAGCTTCATCGAAACTTTTATTGTAATAGGCAACAATACTATTTGTGTACTGCTCTCCACCAAACACTTGATCTCTTGTATAAATCGCTTTTCCAGATTGAATCACACTCACTAACGTAATCACAGCGCCAATATCAATCACCGCAACCACTTTATCAAATGCATCGGAAGGCAATTGCCCATACAAAACATCTAAAGAACGTCCAAGCGCATAACTTTCTACATCGACAACTTTTGTTTTATAACCTGCATCATCTAACGCGTTAACACGTGCTTGCACACTTTCAGTACGCGCTGCTGACAACAGTACATTTACTTTAGACGGATCGGCTTCATTAACAGAGATCTTTTCAAAATCTAGGCTAACCTCATCCAAGGGATAAGGTATCAAGCTATCGGCTTCTATCGCAATTTGCGACTCTAATTCAGCATCAGTTAATGAAACATCCATGAAAATTACTTTAGTAATGACGCTTTGACCTGATACTGCGACTGCTGCATACGGTGTATGTTTGGGTAAACGCTTTTTAAGTTTGCTAATAACACGGCCTATCGCTTCAATATCTTGGATCGCACGTTCAGACATTGCACCTTTTGGGACAGGCTCTATTGCAACCGCTTCAACCCTAAAACCAGTATTAGATTGTGATAACAGTACCGCTTTGGCGCAATGTGAGCCAATATCGATACCGAACATCATTGGCGCTTGTTTTTTGAATAATTTGCTAAGCATGCCTGTCGCCTAATATCCTTTGTTTTATGTATGAACGAGTTATAATTATACGTACAATAGTTATTAATCATTTTTTATTCAGATATACTAGCAGTGTCTACCTATAATTGGGAGCCTAACTAGGGAATATTCCGTGACAATATTGAAGAGAGCTATACAGTTTTTCATCGCGTGTACCATTTTAGGTCTATTAACATTAATCAGTCTTTATTACTATGTCAAATCAGATATCCCCAGTGTCGCAGTGCTTAAAGAGGTACAATTACAAACACCGATGCAAGTATTTACCAAAGACGGTAAGTTAATAAATCAATTCGGTGAAAAAAGGCGTATCCCTGTACGCATCGAGGATATTCCCCAACCGCTTATTGATGCCATACTCGCAACTGAGGATAATCGCTTTTACGAGCACTTCGGTATCGATCCCATAGGGATTGTGCGCTCATTTATTGTTTTAGTAAGCACTGGTGAAAAAAAGCAAGGCGCGAGTACAATTACCATGCAGCTAGCAAGAAATTTCTTCTTAACAAGAGAGAAAGCGTACATTCGTAAAGTTAAAGAAATTTTCATCGCCTTACATATTGAACAATTACTAAGTAAAGATGAGATATTGGCTTTATACCTTAATAAAATAGAACTCGGTCATAGAGCCTTTGGTATTGGTGCTGCAGCACAAGTATATTATGGTAAAGAGTTGGGTGAACTCACACTCGCTCAAATGGCTATGATAGCAGGGCTTCCAAAAGCGCCTTCAGCCCTCAACCCGATTAGCAACCCAACTCGCGCAAAACAGCGTAGAAATGTCGTGCTTGGTCGTATGTTTAAAGAGCACTACATTGATCAAGTCACTTATCATAAAGCGACTGAAGCACCAATTACCGCGCGCCGTCATGGCGCTGAAATAGAACTATATGCTCCTTATATTTCTGAAATGGTACGCGCATATATGGTAGAACGCTACGGTACAGATAAAGCCTATAATAGTGGATTTAGAGTCTTTACCAGTGTCGAGTCTGATATTCAAGCTGCCGCTCAACGTGCTCTCGTTAACAACCTACACAAATATGATATGCGCCATGGTTACCGAGGACCAGAAAAAACGCTATGGCAGCCAACAATTGATATTCCCTGGAACGAACAAGCCATAATATCTTACTTAAAAACAGTAAAGGAGATTGCCCCACTGAAGGCGGCTGTTGTGACCCATATTTCTGAAAAATCAGCAACAGTTTTGAACAAAGCTGGCGCTTATCATACGATTGAATGGAGTGGACTAAATTGGGCTCGTAGTTTCATTTCTCAAACACGGCAAGGATTACCACCTAAGACCGTTGACGACATTTTATCTCCGGGTATGCAAATATGGATAAGAAACCATAATCAACAATGGCAACTCAGTCAGTACCCTACGCCTTCCAGCGCACTCGTATCACTCGATCCACAAGATGGGCGTATCAAAGCATTGGTCGGTGGCTATAGCTTTGCACAAAGTCAGTACAATCGTGCAACACAAGCAAAAAGACAGGTCGGTTCAAACATCAAGCCTTTTATTTATTCGGCAGCCCTTGAAAGTGACTACTCTCTTGCTACGATTATTAATGATGCCCCTATAAATCACTGGGATAAAACCCAAGGATACTCATGGAGACCTAGGAACAGCCCAGATGTCTACAGTGGTCCAATTCGTATTCGCCGCGCATTAGCACAATCCAAAAATGTTGTTTCCGTTCGCCTTTTGCGAGGCGTAGGGTTACAAGAAAGTGCCGATCATTTATTAAAATTTGGATTTCAAGATGAAGATATTAATCGGAGCGAATCCTTGGCGCTGGGTAGCGCAGCCATGACTCCGCTTGAAATGGCTAGAGGCATGAGCACTTTTGCCAACAGAGGTCATTTAATTGACCCTTATTTCATTAGTGAAATTCAAGATGCCTACGGAAATACACTTGGCACTGCCCAACCCTTAATCGCATGTAATGAAGAACAACAAGATATGCAGACACACCTTTGTGCACCGCAAGTTATTACTGAACAAAATGCGTTTTTAGTCTCTAGTGCCATGCATAGCGCTATTTGGGGTGGAGGTAGCTGGCGACACAAAACAGGATGGACAGGTACCGGTTGGCGCGCTCAAAATCTAAAACGCCGTGATTTATCTGGTAAAACAGGCACAACCAACGAAGCAATCGACACATGGTTTAGTGGATTTAACCAAAATGTGCTTACCACTGTATGGGTGGGATTCGACGATGCTAGCAAACCATTAGGTCGAGCGGCCTACAATAATAGTTTAGGTAAAAACCAACTTGTAGGCGCTGAGTCCGGCGCTATTTCAGCGCAGCCAGCTTGGATTGAATTCATGCGCTCTGCACTGGTGAATGAACCCCTCGCACCGATAGACCCCCCGCCTGGGTTAATTTCGGTACGTATAGATTTAAAAACCGGATTGCTTAGCCACAAAAATGATTTCACTAGTCGTTTTGAATATTTTGAATCAGGCACTGCACCCACAAAATATGTATTAGATACTGGAGCGAGTACGCCATTTGATGATCCACTACCTGTACAGGATGAATTATTTTAGTTCACTCATTGAAAAATAGAACTGCATAAACATAAAAAGCCAATCAAAATACGATTGGCTTTTTTAGTACAACATCGATCATCTATTACGCTTCAAGATCTGCCATATAATTTTCTGGCAAGGCTATTTGGGCAACACCTGAGTCAATCGCAGCATGAGCAACTGCTTTCGCTATACGTGGTAATAAGCGTGGGTCCATCGGTTTAGGGATAATATACTGTGCTCCAAACTCTAAGCTTTCTACATCAGCTGCTTTTAATACTTGTTCAGGAACAGGCTCTTTGGCAATACTTCGGATAGCTTCAACGGCTGCTATCTTCATTTCGTCATTAATCGCAGTTGCACGCACATCCAATGCTCCGCGGAAAATAAACGGGAAACATAGCACGTTATTCACTTGATTTGGATAATCTGAACGACCAGTTGCCATAATTAAATCTTTGCGAGCACTATGTGCCAATTCAGGATTAATTTCTGGATCAGGGTTTGAGCAGGCAAATACAACTGGCTTTTCATTCATCAACTTCAAATCATCAGCTGAGAGCAAATCTGGTCCAGATACGCCAACAAACACATCAGCATCAGCGATTACATCTTGTAACGTGCGCTTATCTGTGTTGTTTGCAAATAATTGCTTGTATTCATTTAAATCATCACGACGCGTATGAATAACACCTTTACGGTCTAACATATATATATGTTCACGTTGAGCACCGCACTTAATTAATAACTCCATACAAGCAATAGCCGCAGCCCCTGCACCAAGACACACTATAATAGCATCTTGAATGTTTTTTCCTTGGATCTCTAAGGCATTAAGCATACCGGCTGCAGTTACAATTGCTGTACCGTGTTGGTCATCGTGAAACACTGGAATATCACAACGCTCTATCAGTGCTTTCTCAATTTCAAAGCACTCAGGCGCTTTAATATCTTCGAGATTAATACCACCAAAAGTATCTGCTATGTTTGCAACCGTATTAATAAAGTCTTCAGTTGTACGATGCTTTACTTCAATATCTATGGAGTCAAGCCCCGCAAAACGCTTAAAAAGTAAAGATTTACCTTCCATTACAGGTTTAGAGGCAAGCGGCCCCAAATTTCCTAGACCTAAAATAGCCGTACCGTTACTGATCACAGCCACCATATTGCCTTTACCAGTATATTTATACGCGTTTGCTGGATCTGCCGCGATTTCGCGCACAGGTTCGGCCACACCGGGGCTATACGCTAATGCGAGGTCTTTTACGGTTTCCGCTGGCTTGGTCAGTTCAACACTGATTTTACCTGGAACGGGATGAGCATGATAATGTAAAGCTTGTTCACGAAAGTCTGACATGACGCGATATATTCCTGCAAGAAGTTAAAAGTGAGAGTGAAGTTCCGCAATTAAGTAAACAATACCTTGTTTGCAAATATATTCAAGCAATATCAGGTCTATCCTGTGATGACACTTTACAAGCATTTTCTCTGACTTTTACTGGCATTTAACTTACTTTATCTACATTTATTCGTTCTTACTCGCTTAAAAACAAGTAAACCATCATTCATATCGAATGAAAAAAAACCCAAAAAAGAGACGAATAGCAAAATAAGCTAATAAAATCCAAAAAATAGCATTTTTACATCTTTTAGAAGATCTTAATGAACTTTAACAACAAAACAACCATTAAAAACGTCGCTACTCTTCGAATTATTATGCAAAAAAATCACCAAGGTACGCAAAATACTTTACGGCACTATTTAGGAATATAGAAGCAACTGATAAAAAATGAAATGTCGTAAATTCAATAGTGAATATAGACAATAAAAATTCGAGCTTAAACTTTATCGAAAAGAGATATAAATAAAAGATATAAAAAAAGCACCCGTAGGTGCTTTTTTTCAAACGTTTTTGCTTACTTACTGCTAAGTGAACCGAAACGCTTGTTAAAGCGGTCAACACGACCACCTGTGTCTAAGATTTTTTGCTTACCAGTATAGAACGGGTGACACTCAGAACAAACGTCTAAGTGAATGTCTTTACATAGAGTTGAACGAGTCGCGAACTTGTTACCACATGAACAAGATGCATTGATCGTTTCATACTTAGGGTGAATACCTTCTTTCATAGCAACCTCTGGTTAGGCCGTATCGCTCTCCAAACCCGAAGTTTGGCACCATACGTAGTTATACAAATAATTGGACGCGTATTCTAAGTAACTAAAGCACGATCCACAAGCAATAAATACACTATTTTACTAAATTTTGTACACTCACCTGCTTTTCCCCAGTTTAAACTGGGTTTTTAGGTCCCTCTCTAGTAAATTAGCATCACCCATTTAGATACGAGCTTGCAATGTCCTTTGTCGAAGTTGTCATTAAAGTCCCGCTCCCACGTACCTTTGATTACTTACTAATCGAAGCCCAAACTGTAACTGTCGGCTGCCGTGTAGAAGTTTCCTTTGCTAATCGAACTTTAGTAGCGTTGGTTGTGGCACTCAAAAACCATTCCAACGTCCCAGCCAATAAAATTAAACCGATTACGCGTATTATCGATTGCCACCCCATCTTATCAGCTCAGCATATCGAGCTTTTGCGTTTCACCGCACAGTACTACTGTCACCCTTTAGGTGAGACATTGTTTACCGCTTTACCAGCCTCATTACGCAGTGGTGAACACCCTGACAAAACCACCGTAGCCACTGTAACATTAACAGCTAAAGGTGCTGAGTTACCCAAACTCCGTTCAAAAAAACAACAAGCACTACTCTCTCAACTAGCGGGTTCTGGTGCATCAAGTGTCACAGAGCTCAAAGCCTTGGGATTTACAAAACAACAAATTGACGCTTTACAAGAGAAAGCACTCGTCGAAAAATCTTTAGAACATGATACGAAATGGACGCAAGCGCCTAGAACAATAAACTCAAAACCCCGACTGAATGAAGAACAAGCAGCCGCGTTTAGTGTTATTAACCAGCAACAAGGTTATCGTACATTTTTACTCGAAGGCATTACCGGCAGTGGTAAGACTGAAGTGTACCTACAATGTTTAGAGAAAATAGTTAACTCAGGCCGTCAAGCACTTGTGTTAGTACCTGAGATTGGTCTAACCCCGCAAACAGTGAATCGATTTCGACGACGCTTTCCTGATACACCCATCGATTTATGGCATTCAAACTTAACAGATAATGAGCGCTTACACGTATGGCGTAGAACGGAGCAAGGCAGTTGTGCACTCGTCATCGGCACTCGTTCAAGTATTTTCTTACCCTTTAAAAATTTGGGTATGATGGTCGTCGATGAAGAACATGATAGTTCTTTTAAACAACAAGATGGTTTGCGCTATCACGCAAGGGACTTAGCGGTATATCGCAGTGCCCACGCAAATATTCCCCTAATTCTCGGCACCGCTACTCCGGCACTTGAAACCTTGCATAAAGCAATTAATAATAAATTTCAACTGCTCACATTATCAAAAAGAGCAGAAACAAAAGTAGCAAACCAATTTTTACTTATTGATATGAAAGGCCAAATTGAACAAGGAGGGTTTGCACCATCCACGCTTCAGCACATTGAACGCACGTTAGCGTGTGCGAAACAAGTGATGGTCTTTCTAAATCGCAGAGGTTATGCCCCCACCTTACTATGCCACGAGTGTGGCTGGTTAAGTCAATGCACTCATTGCAGTGCTAGCACAACATTTCACAAAGCGATGGCAAGATTAGTATGCCACCACTGCTCACAGCAAAGCTATGTTCCTGCACAATGCCCAGATTGTGGTAGCACCCAAATTATGCCTGTAGGCTTAGGTACTGAGCAACTTGAAGATTTTTTAAAGGGTCACTTCCCTGATACGCCAATAAGTAGAATAGACAGAGATTCAACTAGAAGAAAAGGCGCTTTAGAAACTGCCTTAGCTGATATTAATGCCGGTGGAAGTCGCATTTTGGTAGGTACACAAATGCTCGCAAAAGGTCACCATTTTGCCGATGTTAATCTAGTTGTCATGTTGGATGTCGATGGAGGATTATACTCAAGTGACTTTCGCGCCACAGAGCATATGGCACAATTAATTACACAAGTGGCAGGCCGGGCTGGCAGAAGCGGAGAACCTGGCACTGTGTTATTACAAACCCACTTTCCTGATCACCCTTTGCTCCAAGATTTAGTGAATAATGGCTACCAAGATTTTGCACGTTATGCGCTAAAAGAACGGCAAGAAGTAGAACTTCCTCCCTACACTCATTTAGCATTAGTACGGGTAGAGGGTACTAATGCTAAATTGGTAATAGACTTTTTAACTGATTTAGTTCCTGCAACCCCATACTCTGGTATACAATTACTCGGGCCGATTCCAGCTCCGATGGAGCGTGTTGCCGGTAAGTATAGATACCAATTACACATACAAGCCCCCGAACGACCTGTTTTGCATCGCTATCTTGCACAGCTTTTGAGCTATATTAGTGAACATAAGCTTGCAAATAGAGTTCGGTGGAGCATTGACATCGATCCTATGGATACCTATTAGTAATTTATGGCACAGCACGACTATATAAATAGACAACCAAAAACTCGTCAGAGCGCTAAAAACAAGAAGAATGCGCAAGTATCACGGCGTAAACCTTTTCCTGTTTTTTTAAGTATCGCCGCAGTGATTTTAATTACTGGATTCACATATGGCTTGTGGTATATCAAAACCAATGCTGACCCAGGGCAAGTCAATCAAGCACAAATGCCAAAAACGGTCGCTAAGAAGATAGACACAGCCCCAGAAAAGCCAAGGGATCCTGAGTTTCTCGAAGAGATAAGAAATCATGAAGTCAAGGTCGACGTCAAAGAAATTAAGCGTAACGGTCCTTATCAAATGCAGTGTGCCTCGCTGAGAACATATCCAGAAGCCGAAGCGCTGAAAGCCAAAATGGCCTTCGCAGGTTTAATTGCGGAAATAAAACGAACAGAAGGCAGTAACGGCGTATGGTACCGCGTACGCCTGGGGCCATACGATAGCAAACGTAAAGCCGAAAGTGACAAGAATAAACTAAAGCGTATCCATATTATTGGCTGCGCTATATGGGGCTGGACTTGATTTTAGTCCAATCGCCCTCATCTATGTTGTAATTAAATTTAATGCGAGGCACACACAGCCTCTCTATTAAGGAATACTATGACTACCATCGTAAGCGTCCGTCGTGACAATAAAGTTGTTATTGGCGGAGATGGCCAAGTATCACTTGGTAATACCGTAATGAAAGGCAACGCCCGCAAAGTACGCCGTTTATATAACGGCAAAGTACTTGCTGGATTTGCCGGCGGTACCGCAGACGCTTTTACTCTATTTGAACGCTTTGAAAGTAAACTTGAAATGCATCAAGGACACCTCACCAAAGCGGCTGTAGAAATGGCTAAAGATTGGCGTAGTGACCGAGCTCTGCGTAAGTTAGAAGCATTGCTTGCCGTGGCTGATGAAACCGCCTCCTTGATCATCACAGGTAACGGTGATGTTGTTCAGCCCGAAAACGACTTAATCGCAATTGGTAGTGGCGGTAACTTTGCCCAATCGGCAGCCACTGCATTATTAGAAAATACCGATTTAAGCGCCGTTGAAATTGTTGAGAAAAGCCTTACGATTGCAGGCGATATTTGCGTATTTACCAACAATTTCCAAACCATCGAAGAATTGTAAGAGGAATTGCCATGACAGCAATGACCCCAAGAGAAATAGTCCACGAACTAGATCAACATATTATTGGTCAAAATAAAGCGAAGAAAGCGGTTGCTATTGCACTGCGTAACCGCTGGCGTCGCATGCAGTTGAATGATGACTTGCGCGCTGAAGTAACACCAAAAAACATTTTGATGATCGGCCCAACAGGGGTTGGTAAAACTGAAATTGCACGCCGCTTAGCCAAACTAGCAAACGCGCCTTTTTTAAAAGTAGAAGCCACAAAGTTCACCGAAGTGGGCTATGTAGGTAAAGAAGTTGAGACTATTATCCGTGACTTAGTCGATATCTCAATCAAAATGACGCGTGAGCAGCAATCTAAGAAACACCAACACCGTGCAGAAGAAGCAGCAGAAGAACGTATTCTTGATGCCTTATTACCACCCGCTAAAGACGCCTGGGGTGAGTCACAGCCCGCAGATAACAATTCGACTCGTCAGGTGTTCCGTAAAAAGCTGCGTGAAGGACAGCTAGACGATAAAGAAATAGATATTGATATTGCTGAGACTCAGCCTCAAGTTGAGATCATGGCACCTCCTGGTATGGAGGAAATGACAAATCAACTACAGGGCATGTTCCAAAACATGACCGGTGAGAAAAAGAAAAGTCGTAAGCTTAAAATCAAAGATGCTTTTAAACTGCTCATAGAAGAAGAAGCCGCTAAAATGGTAAACCCTGAAGAGCTTAAAGAGCAGGCTATTTTTTCAGTTGAACAAAACGGTATCGTCTTTATTGATGAAATTGATAAGATTTGTAAGCGCGGAGAAGCCCAAGGCCCAGATGTAAGCCGTGAAGGCGTGCAGCGCGACCTTTTGCCTCTAATTGAAGGCTCTACAGTCAGTACTAAACATGGAATGGTTAAGACAGATCATATCTTGTTTATTGCCTCTGGTGCATTTCAAATGTCCAAACCGTCTGATTTGATCCCTGAGCTGCAAGGGCGCTTGCCCATTCGTGTTGAACTTGAAGCACTGACCGCCAAAGATTTTGAGCGTATCCTCACAGAGCCTCATGCATCTTTAACTGAGCAACAACAAGCTTTAATGAAAACCGAGCTGGTTGATATTAACTTCACTGAAGATGCACTCACTCGTATTGCAGAAGCTGCATGGCGAGTAAACGAAAAAACTGAAAATATTGGCGCACGCCGCCTTCATACTGTGATGGAAAAATTGATGGAAGAAATTTCATTTGATGCATCAGAGAAGAATGGTGAAGCCATCGAAATAAATGCTCAGTACGTTGAAAAACATTTGGACATCTTAGTGCAAGATGAAGACTTAAGCCGCTTTATTTTATAACGAGCAAAACTATGATAAAACGGAGCATATGCTCCGTTTTTTTATGGACCGACATTTCTATGTATGTAGTAACTAAATTACACTATCACCGTAAAAGTAAGATGCTCGACATCTACTTTGATGATGCACAAACGCACACATTAAGTTGCGAGTACCTTCGTACTCATTCCCCATCGGCGGAAGTTCAAGGGCATGGTACGACACCCAGCAAGTTAGTGCTCAATAAACACGCTGTCAAAATTGAACGGCTCGAGCCAGTTGGTCATTACGCAGTTAAACTGCATTTTAATGATGGTCACAACTCAGGGCTCTTCAGCTGGCAATATCTCAGAGAACTATGCGTTAATTATCAATTATATTGGCAAACCTATCTCGAACGAACGAACCAATATCACGCTCAATTAGATAGTGTACCAATTAAGTTTATCCCATAACCCTTGGTATAAAACCCATTTAGCCACACACAAAAAAACGCAGCAAAAGCCGCGTTTATTTGCGCTATTTTTAGATGTGTATTACACCTTATATTTTGCAACGGCTTGATGAAGCACACTTGCTTGCTCAGACACTTCCTCGCTACTTTGAGCATTTGATTGCGCATGTTCAGATGCCACTTGGGCAATATCCCTAATACGCACTACATTTTTATTTACCTCTGAAGCAACTTGATTCTGCTCATCAATTGCCGTGGCGATATGTGTACTCATATCCATTATAGTTTGCACATCTGTGGTAATTAAAGTTAGAAACTCACCTGCTTTCTCCGCTTGAGAAACACTTTCACTGCCTTGCACCCGACATTGCTCCATGATATTAACCACTTCACGCGTACGCTGTTGTAGCGTCGAAATAATACTTTCTATCTCTTGTGTCGAGTCTTGCGTTCGCTGCGCCAATGACCGTACTTCATCTGCAACCACAGCAAAACCTCGGCCTTGCTCGCCAGCTCGCGCTGCTTCTATGGCAGCATTTAATGCCAACAAATTGGTCTGCTCGGCAATACCTCGTATCACATCCAACACAGACCCAATCGTCTCGCCATCTTTCTCTAATTGAGATACCACGTCCGACGCACCTGCTAAAGACTCTGACAACACCATAATATGTTTAATGGTCGCATCAACTTCACTCCGACCTTGCTGCGCATTATTGTTAGTTGACTCCGCTTTTTGTGCTGCGGCTTCTGTATTATGTGAAATATCTTGAATGGTCGCTTGCATTTCTGTTGCAGCAGTGGCCACCATATCAGCTTCGTGTAATTGCTCGTGCATTCCAGAACTGGTTTGCGCCGTTGTTTCTGTTAAATGTAACGTGGCATCGTTAATTGTACCTAGTGCTGAATTAACCTCTGAAATTAATATCCCAAAATCATTGACTAAACTATTAAAATCTCGGGTCATAATCGTGATTTCATCGTTACCCGTTTGCTCTATCGTTAGCCCTAGATTATTCTCTCGACGGATCCGTTCAATGGTTTGATAAACTCGCTCCACAGGATTAATAATAGAACGGCTTGTTAACAACACTAAAATCATCACTATCACAGCAGCTACAACAAAAATAGCAATGCCTACAAATTGCGTTTCATCTGCGTTAAGTTTAATTTCCAATTTTGTTTGTTCGACAATCTCAGCAACAACCCTATCACTTTTTTGCACATTGATTTTCATTTTACCCAATGCACCATCATCTAAGCTTAACCCCAGTGTTTGTTGTGCACTGACCAAGGCCTCAAATTTATTTTGATATTCATTAACGAGCGCAAGTAAATTGTTCTGATAGTTATTATCAAAACCAGCTTGAGAAATCTGCGAGCTAAAAGTTGAGATGAGTTTATCGAATTTAGTTAAATACTTTAAATCCAATCGTAACATGAAGTCTTTTTCAGCTCGACGTAATTGCAACATAGTGGTTAGTAACTCAAAGTCTTTACGTTCTTTAAGTAACGTTTCAACTTTATGTACGGCATCTCTTAACTCACCATACAACGCATCTTTTGGGTGCACCCCTATGACTCTCTGTAACTCCACGACACTAAGAAAGTCTTGATTATAAGACGCAGCTAGACGTTTAAACTCATTCAATTGAGCCGCATCAATACCGAATTCATCGAATATCACTGACAAAGATTCAATTTTTTGTTGAAGCTCTGCATATTCCGCTTCAAATTGCTTTAACGCATCCGTGTCCTTATAGAATAGGAAATTTTTCTCATACTTGCGCATAGCTAACTCATGAATATCTAATTCTTCAGCATATTCAATCGTTTCATTGAGCCTAAGCATCGTTTTTGCTTCGAGAATAATCACAAACAACATCACTAACATTGCGATGCCCACAACAAGGGCATTGAGTTGCAAACGCCGTTTAATGGTTAAATTTTCCAATAAGGCCATACTGTTACCTATATTTTTTGCTACTTAGCAGACAGTATAGCTGAGAATATGCGCCAATGCGTATTAGAACCCCCTTGAAATTAATAAAAATCACTGCCAACTATTGCAAAAATACTGAACAAAGCAAATAGTTATGCCGCTTTACCCGTTGGTAATAACAAGCCTTGCCACAACGTTTTATGGAGCGTGTCTAAATCATGCCATTGCTTTGACATCAGCCAGTCAACCAATGCATATGGGTTAGTTGGAAAATCGATACTCTTTCCACTGGGTAATTCAAGAAACTCTTCTAACGCGTCAGAACTTAAATAGTGCATAACCCGAGCAAACCCCATCTCCTCTAACGTGTGTGCGTTTGCCAATTGCTCAAATTGACCTGCCAATGGCTTCAATAAAAGTTTTTTGCCAAATTTTAATGCTTCACTTGATAGTTCAAAACCGGCATTACCTATCACTCCACTCGTGTTTGCAAGGTCTTTTAAAAACCCCTGCCTATTTGGCTTTCGAAGATGAATATGCGCTTGTGACTGATTATTAGCATCTGGGTGATAGCAGTAGAATTCTTTATCTGGAAAATCTTGTAGCAACTCTAAAACACGGTTGAGGTTTTCAAATGGCAAATATACCAACACTTTATTCGCGATTGAGCTGCAATGATTAATTGGCTTATCATAAGGTATAAAAGGCGGAATAATATTTTTTGCAAATGGCTGCCAGTGCACACCTAAATAAACATCAGCGGGCGCAAACTGCTTTAAAAGTGTACGTTTAAGAAAACTGTGACTATATATAGGCACTTCGGGACATAAAAATGCTGCTTGATGACTCATCGCTATAACCGGTATTTTGGCGCGTTTAGCAGCCCATGCGGTGATCGGTTCAAAGTCGTTAAAGACAACATCATACTGAGTTACATCAAGGTTTCGAACATCTTTAATAAATTGGCCAATCTTTAAGTTTTTTAATGACTCGATTTGATCAACCTGACCATTACGTGTGGAAAAGCTCAGCCCTGCTCTTGTTTGATAATGGCCAAAAGGTTGCATATCAAAATATTCACTGTCTTTGCGACCAGAAAATATATAGTCAACATCGATATTTTTTTCTGTAAAACACTCAGCCATTACTCGCGCCCGCGTAATATGGCCATTACCTGTTCCCTGTACGCCGTATAATATTTTCATAATATCCCTACTAAAAAAATCGCTAGACTGGCACATCCAATCCCCATCATCGCACCAACCACAACATCTAAGGGGTAATGGACGCCTACTACAACTCGTGATAACGACACACCTGATGCCCAAAGCATTAATGGCCACAGCGGAACACTTAAATGCTCTATGACACAAATTGCATATAACCATGCTCCCGCACTGTGACCAGAAGGAAGGCTAAATTTGTCTGCGGGCGTTAACAGCGCTTTAAGAGCAAAACAATCACATGGCCGCACACGAGCAATTCGTTTTTTTAAAAAGAAATACAGAGGCCTTTCAATCGCAAATGCTAATACTGCGGTCAATGCAAACTTTTGCCCTAAAGGCTCCAAAAATACAGCACAAATTAAAGCCAGTAGAATATAAAGTCCACCATTGCCACTTTTCGAAAATGCTAACGCAACAACCCGCCACCAGTTTTTTGGGCTAGGTGTAAACACTGCAAAATACAATACGGTGTCTAACTGCGCTAATTTACCTTTCATAATGCTCACCTATTACTTTGCTCTCATTTTCAGCATAGAAGAGCTAAATAACAAAGCCGTGACAGTTTTGCGACACTAATATGTAAGTTACTGTTTACCCATTGCTATGACCATTTATGGGAGTATACTAAAATGGACTTTCGTTATTTTTTCAGAGGATTTAAAGTATGGACTACAGCACTTCAGACTTGTGCGATCATTTCGCTGACGTCGTTGATGTACTCGAACCTATGTTTATTAACTTTGGTGGACAAACAGCTTTCTGTGGGCGCATTAAAACGATTAAATGTTTTGAGAATAACGAATTGATCCGCTCAACATTAGAGCAAGATGGCAGTGACACTATTTTATTAATTGATGGTGGCGGCTCAACTCGACGCGCATTAATTGATATAGATTTAGCTGAATTGGCTGTCGAAAACAATTGGCAAGGTATTATCGTATATGGTGCTATACGCCATGTCGATGAACTTGAAGAGTGCAATATAGGCATTCAAGCTATTTCATCTACCCCCGTATCTGCCGATAGTGAAGGGGCTGGCGAACACGGTGTCCCTGTTAATTTTGCTGGCGTATCATTTTTTGATGATGATTACCTATATGCAGATAGCACCGGCATCATTATTTCCGCTGAAGAACTTATCTTAGAAACCGACGATACGCAAGACTAGAGCACCATGACTGAACACCTACATATTTATCGCGAAGCTGATATTGCCAGCCTTGTGACGACTCGTGAGAATGAGCAAAAATTCTGGCAGTCTTTAACTTTTCTTGATACACAGTTAGAGACTCTGCAAGCACTTAAAGATGCAGCCGCTTTTGGTATCAAGTATGTACTCGTTGGTATTAATGAGGATATTGGTCCTCGTGCAAATTGTGGTCAAGGTGGTGCGACATTAGGGTGGCAAGCATTTTTACAACGATTTTTGAATTTACCCTGTAACCAATTTTTAGATCCTAAAAATGTACTGCTCTTAGGGGAGGTCATATGTGATGATCTTCAAAAGGCGAGTAAAAACTTATGTAATAAGCAACCTGAACAATTGGCTGAATTACGTCATCTATGTGCCGATATAGATCAACGTGTCAGTAATGTCCTCAAAATGGTATTTGCAGCTGGTTTAGAGCCTATCATTATTGGTGGGGGTCATAATAACTGCTTGGGTATTATACAAGCACTTTACTCAGTAACAGGGAAAGCATGCCATGCGATTAACTTTGACCCACACGCAGACTTTAGAGCGATAGAAGGGCGTCACAGTGGCAATGGATTTCATTATGCCTACCAACAAAACATGTTAAGCGATTATCATGTCGTAGGTTTGCATGCACAAAAAAATAATCAAGCAATTTTAGAAGCCTTAGATACAGCGAATTTTAGCTATATCACTTATCAAGATATCCTTGTGATGCGAAGATGCACGTTAACTCAAGCGATTAAAACGGGTTTAGATCGCTTTGACAATACAGCCCCTATGGGAGTTGAAGTGGACGTAGATAGTATTAGTGGCATGCCTGTAAGTGCCTATACAAACTGTGGCTTTACAACCAACGATGCTGAACACTTTGTATCGTTATCTGCCGAGCAAAGTAATACCGCTTATTTACATTTGTGTGAAGCGGCCCCCGCTAATCACCCCCAGGGGCTGGCGCAAGGGTTGATTGAGGCAGGTCAAGTACTTAGCAGTTTGGTGTGTAGCTACCTTACGAGTCGCCAACGCGTTGAGAATTAATTCAAAATCACGCCATTAATGCTCTAGTTTCCATTGTTTCAGCCAGCTTATCATACCTACGCTGCTTAAAGGTCTAGCAAAAAAATAGCCTTGAGCAGCAAATGTTTCTAAGCTCTGTACAAAGTTAAGCTGCTCTTGAGTTTCAACTCCTTCGCAAATTACTTTACTATTAAGCTGCTGCTGCATTTCTACCATGCCCCGGACTACACTTTTGAACTGTCCTTGCTGCTGATGTTCAGCAGTTAAAGACCGCCCAACTTTCACGTAATCTACGGAAAGCTTTGGTAACTTCGCTAGAATTAATGGCGCTTCTCCAAATCCATCTACACACAATCGAACGCCAATGCTTCTCAAACGTGCCACCATAGCAACACCTTGTGCATCCAATGACATAAATAGAGCTGATGGACACTCAATAATTAAGTCCCCAGGTAATAAATGATGTTCCAGTAGAATCCTATCCAGAAATTCAATAAACTCTTCATGCAGCATTTCAGGGCCAAATACGTTTACGCTCAACGGCATATGAATATTGTCCATTCTCAACGCCATGGCAATTTCAGCTGCCCGCTCGATGACATAATGTGCAACTGGCACAGCTAATCCAGCCAAACGAATATCATCAATAAATCTGCCCGCAGCCAAAATTCCCTGCTTGGGATGTTGCCAACGTAACAATAACTCTAAAAACTCTATCTCGTTATCTTGATGACGGATAACGGGTTGAAAGTACAGCTCGAATTCACTACGAAAATCAATATGGGCAAGTTCAGCCAAACGCGCCTGTTGTTCTAATTTAGTAATTTGCATTTGTTGTTGATATGCACAGACAGCGCGATTGGGTTGACTATCTAATGCCAAAAACCCGCATGTAAGTAAATTATCAAATTGACCAAGCTCTTCATCACAGTTGACATAACTCGCCCGCGCACTCACTTCTAAGGTACAATTTCCAACATTAAAGGGTTTTAGCGTACTACGTAAAATATCATCAATGAGTTGTTCATGGAGGTGTTTTTGGTTACTCAGTCCACATACGAAAACAAAATGGAGTCCACCTAAATGAGCAACCCTTGCCATATCGTTACCATTTGCAATCGCAATAACATCATGGCTGTGTAATTGTTGTTTAATTCTATTTGCTGATTGCGCAAGCAGTAAATCTCCAAATTCCCGACCTAAATGTAGATTAACTTGCTCAAAACCTTCAAGGCGGATCATCACCAACATTGCAGGTCCTGGATCTAAAGTTCTAAACTCATTAAAAGCAGATCTTAAACTTGCCCGATCAGGCAAACCTAACACATCATGAGCTTGGTCACTTGCGGCTTCACTTTGAACCGTCTCAACTTCTTCATCACTACCAAGAAGGCAAAGCTGCCCAATATACAGCAGGCCTAGCACTGCAACACTCAGTACGTGTGGCCAAGACCATACGATATGCCCTCCCAACAACATAATAAATATCAGTGCACATACACAGCTCAATACAAGATGAGCACCTTCACTATATCGTAAGTTATACATAATATGCAGGATTAGGGTCAGTCCAAAAACATACTGAACCCAATCAGTATTCATGGCGAGTGCTGCCAGCCCTATTCCCGCCGTCACTGCATGTAAAATACGCAGTCGCGGTTTTTTACTCAACACGATTACAGCCATGCTGCCCATCAATATGACACCCGCTAGCAAAGCCGCTAGAAGAGGAATGAACCCCTGTTGCAATCCATTGAGTACGGGGATCGCGGTGACGGACCACATATGTGTGAAAGCCGACATCAATACCCCATTGCAAAAAATTAATACTGAATAAGTTTACCTAAGATCCAGAGATTTAACAGATCATTCACGCCAAATTGGTAACTTAATTGCGCAGGATGACTAATATCCCATAACGCAATGTCTGCTCGCATCCCTTCTTTTAAAACACCTCGGTCCGATAAACCAAGCGCCTTAGCAGCTTCACAAGTCACCCCTTTGAGGGTTTCTTCTGGTGTCATTCTAAACAATGTACAACCCATGTTTAACATTAACCGCAACGAACATAGTGGCGCCGTCCCTGGATTAAAATCACTCGCAATGGCCATAGATACATGATGTTTTCGAAGTAATTCAATAGGTGGTAGCTGCGTTTCTCTCAGAAAATAAAATGCTCCGGGAAGTAGTACGGCAGTCGTGCCGGCATTAGCCATAGCAATCACACCAGTTTCATCTAAATACTCAATATGATCTGCCGATAAACCTTTAAACTCAGCAACTAATTCAGTGCCTTTTTGATTAGATAATTGCTCTGCGTGACACTTCACTTTTAGCCCGAGTTTAGTGGCTGCCTCAAACACTCGACGTGTTTGTTCATAACTAAACCCAACATTTTCGCAAAAAACATCAACCGCGGTGGCCAAGTTCAGTTCAGCTACACGAGGCAGCATGTCATTACATACAATATCAATATACTCATCAGCACGCCCGGCATACTCGGGGGGTAATGCATGAGCCCCTAAAAACGTACTATGAATATCTATCGGGTGATGCTCAGATAAAAGCGTGTTTACTTCGAGTAATTTAAGTTCATTTTCTGTATCTAAACCATAACCTGTTTTACTCTCAACCGTTGTAACACCTTCTCTTAATAAGCTATTTAAACGTGTCTTTGCATTAACAAATAATGTTTCGTGATCTGCCTCACGTGTCGCACGAACTGTACTAGCAATCCCGCCACCTTGCTGAGCAATCTGTTGGTAGGATACACCTTGCAAACGTTGTTCAAATTCTGTGGCACGATTACCTGCAAATAGAATATGTGTGTGACAATCAATTAGGCTCGGTGTTAGCCATGCGCCTTTTCCAGAATGTACAGGAGTCACTAAAGCATCAAATTTAGGCATATCGGCTTGCTTACCTAACCAAGCTATAGTGCCATCTTTAATCATTACAGCTCCCTGCTCAATCATGCCATAAGCATCAGAAAGGTCAACGTCCATCGTTGCAAGGTTCACATCACAAATTACTAAATCAGGCTCAATCATCGCCACAGCTCCGAAAATAAATATCTGATATGAGTGTAACAAGGTTACTTGTATATACAAGAAAGTTGTGCCATCTTTTGCATACATGACTCTTAATTCGGCATGCTTGGTATGACCCAACAACCTAAATTTGCACTTATAAAGCAACATATTATCGACAATATTAGAACCGCAAACTGGGTTGAAGATCAACGCGTTCCATCAGAAAATGAATTAGCAGAACAATTTTCGGTAAGTCGCATGACAGCACGTAGAGCGCTCAGTGAGTTAACAAATGCGGGAATTTTGACACGAAGTAAAGGTTTAGGCACATTTGTAGCAAGCCTTAAATCACAATCCTCCTTATTAGAAATTAAGAATATTTCTGATGAAGTTCAAGCCCGTAATGGTGCATATTCTTGCAGCGTCTTATCACTAGAGTCCATATCCGCCATTGCACCTATAGCCATAGCTTTAGGTGTCGATATAGACAGTCAAGTCTACCGAAGTGTCTTAGTCCACAATGAAAATGAGCAACCACTACAAGTGGAGGAACGATTTGTTAACCCTACACTTGCCAGCAATTATTTGCAGCAAGACTTCAACTTAACTACACCACACGAATATTTATCGCAAGTGGCACCTCTGACGGAAGCCCGCCACACTGTCGAGGCGATTATGCCGTCCATTGAAGTTTGCCAATGGTTAAGCTTGTTTAATGAAGAGCCTTGCTTACAAGTTATTCGCCGTACTTGGTCGTATGAAGGCATCGTCAGTTTTGCTCGTTTAATTTCTCCTGGCAGCAAATACCGTTTAGGCGGACACTTAACATTCAAACGCAACAGCGAATAAAGGTTTCTCTATATGCGTTAGATAGCATGTAAATATTCAAAACCAAGCTGCTTTATAGCCGAACCATCAATAATACGTTCGCTTTCTGTGTCGCAGGAAAATGTGGGGGGCTGGGTTTCCAATAATTGACATTTTTGTTGATAATACTGCGCACGCGTCGGGTGCCATGGATGACATAAATTATATATTGCTTGGTTATGGTGCCAGTTAGATAGAACAGTAAATATACCATTTAAAACATCTTGCTGATGTACCATATTAACATGCCCATGCGATGAACTTTTCAGTGCCTTTGCGGCAATAAATTGACCTGGCTCTCTGTTTGGCCCAACCAAACCAGCTAATCTCAAAACTTTGCCACCCTGATTCAATACCATGCGCTCCGCATTAACCAACATTTGCTGCCGGTCTGTTGAAGTCTCGATAGAGCTGTGTTCATTGTATAACCCGTCGGCACGGCTATACACCCCGGTACTTGAGCACAGTAAAAAGCCTTTAGCGGACATACATTTACTCAATGTTAAAGCATGCTCTAAAGTATGTAGGTACTGACTATCTTTATTCCTTGCTCTTGGTGGTATAGCGCATACCCACCAAGCATTGTTCAATGATAAGGTATGGGTAATCCGCTCTTCTAACAAACTGAACTGTCGTTCAAATGGTACTGTAGGGTCTGGACTTCGCCGTGTTCCCTGTACTTGCCAGCCTCGTTCGTTCGCCTGCCGACACAAAGGTTGGCCAAGCCAACCTGCCCCCAATACAATTAACTGCGTCATACTTTTATCCAATATTAAATTTTATCTGACGCCTTACCTGCGCTAGGAAGCTGCACTTGGGCACTTAAACCGCCATCAGGGCGGTTTTGCAATCTTACTTCTCCTCCATGAGTGGTCACTATCCGTTTAATAATTGTTAAGCCAAGTCCACTTCCTTCACTACCTCGAGCTTGATCGCCCTGTTTAAATGGCTCAAAGACACTTTCCAGTTCTTCTTCCGGTATCCCTGGCCCTCTATCTTGTACCTTAATTAGTACGGATTTATCAAGTACATTATATTCAGTGGACACTTCAATCGCGGCATCTGAATACCGAATCGCATTCTCAATCATGTTTGTCAGTACCCGCTTGAGTGCAACTGAATTCATCAATACTGGTGTTAATTCTTCTTGTGTTGACAAATGAATAGTACGTTGATGCTGCTGCTCGGCATGTACAACTTCCTCAACAACAGTGTTCACGTCCTCTAAGACCATTTCACCAGAATTATGATGCCGTAAGTATTCAATAAATTGATCAATTATGGCATTCATATCTTCAATATCATCAATGATGCCTTCCTTCAAATAATCTTCCTCATCAGCCATCATTTCCGTGGCTAAACGAATGCGCGTTAACGGCGTTCTTAAATCATGAGACACTCCAGCCATTAGCAACCGGCGATCACTTTCAAGTTCAGCAATCCCTTTTGACATTTGATTAAATGCTTTTGTTACTTCAATCACCTCTGTTGAACCACGTTCAACTAATCGTGTAGAAAAATCGCCTACTCCGACTCGTCCTGCCGCTGTCTGCAATGCTTTTAAGGGTCGGTTTAAATGTCGAGCAAACCACCAGCCACCGAGCACACTTAAAAAACCGATACTCGATAAATAAAAAATTAAAAACTCCAGCTTGGTTTCACTAAAACCTGTCAAAGGTACACGAACCCAATAACCAGGCGCTTGAGGGGCTTCAACCCAATACACGACAGGATCACCTTGGCTGATCCGTACACGTGCTGAGCCATTCAATTGCTCTGACATACTTTTCGACAATAAAGTATATTCTTTTGCTTCTCCTAACCCATTAATATACGCCTCTCTCTGTGTCATTACTTCTATACCAGTGATTTCAAAAAATCGCTCTGATAATTCAGATGTCACTTCAACGCCATCTTCCCAATCAATAAAGACCGTTTTAACTTGCTTCGCTAACATCAAGTTAACTTGCTCGAATGTTGGTTTAAATACATACAAAGTCACAGTGATATAAGACATAATTTGATTGACAAGTAATAATGCCCCAACAAAAAACACGGTTTGCCCAAATGCACTTTTTGGAAGTAAACTCATACGCCTAACTAACTTTGGCCATCAGGAACAAATACATACCCTAAACCCCAAACGGTTTGAATATAACGTGGATTAGTTGCATCTTCTTCAATCATTCTGCGTAGCCGTGAAACTTGTACATCAATGCTTCTTTCCAACGCACTGTAATCTCTGCCTCGAGCTAAATTCATTAATTTATCTCGACTTAAAGGCTCTCTAGGATGATTAACAAGTGCTTTTAATACCGCAAACTCTCCACTTGTTAGGGCGATGACCTCATCACCTTTATGCATTTCTCGTGTTGCCAAGTTTAGTTTGAATATACCAAAAGCCACTTCATTTTCTTCTGCTGCTGGCGCACCTGGAACTTCTTTTGCCCTGCGTCGTAAAATGGCTTTAATTCTGGCAAGCAGTTCTCGTGGATTAAACGGTTTTGGAATATAGTCATCAGCTCCCAATTCCAAACCTATAATTCTATCCACTTCATCCCCTTTTGCAGTTAACATCACAATCGGGATTTCATTTTCTTTTTGTCTAAGCCGGCGGCAGATTGATAACCCATCCTCTCCAGGCAGCATCAAATCCAAGACCATTAGATGAAAGTTTTCTCGCTCTAATAAACGATCCATTTGCTCACCGTTGGCAGCAGTGCGAACAATGAACCCTTGCTCAACTAAATACCTTTCCAATAAACTGCGTAGACGCATATCATCATCTACGACTAAAACCTTAGTGGTTTCACTTCCCATTACTCATTCTTCTTTTTATTAATACCTTAGCTTAATATAATTGAAAAATAGATAACTAGACACCATACCTTAAAAGAAGATTTGTTACCGAACGTTACAGAGTAAAGAAATAAGGTCCGCGAACGTAGAAAGCTCGACATCCAAATCTTTTTTATTTAAGTTGTCACAGCATCAACACAGAGCCGATTTATGACATGAAGACAAACCTGATCACCCCTGAAGGGTACCGAAAATTGCAGCAAGAACATGATCACCTTTGGCATGAAAAACGCCCAGAGATCACGAAAATCGTGTCATGGGCTGCAAGCTTAGGTGATCGCTCTGAGAATGCAGATTACACATTCAATAAACGTGTATTAAGGCAAATAGATAGGCGAGTTAGATATTTAAGAAAGCGTTTACCCGATTTGAAAATTATTGAATATTCGTCTCAACAGGCTGGCAAAGTCTTTTTTGGTGCTTGGGTTGAAATTGAGAATGACGAACAACAATGTAAAAAGTTTCGCATTGTTGGCCCTGACGAAATTTATGAGCGACATGATTATATTTCTATTGATTCACCGATGGCCCGTGCTCTATTAGGCAAACAAGTCGACGATGACTTTGTAGTACAAACTCCGCAAGGAGAAAAAGTATGGTTCGTAAACAAAATAGATTACCCTTCCAGCTAAGCTTCTTATTCATTTATGCTGTGATATAGTTAGTATTATTAATATATGCCGAATTAGCGCGTATAGTATTGAACTTTATAAGGATTTTGCATGAGCAACATCTCTGGACGTTTAGCACAAGAGTTAAACGCACAAGAACAGCAAGTCATTGCTGCTACTGCTTTATTAGATGAAGGTGCAACTGTACCTTTTATTGCCCGTTACCGTAAAGAAATCACTGGCGGACTAGACGATACTCAACTGCGCCTATTAGAACAAAGATTGAGTTATTTGCGAGAATTAGAAGAGCGCCGAAGTTTTATTCTCAATACAATCACAGAGCAGGAGAAATTGTCTGATGCACTGGCCACAGACATCGCGAATGCACAAAGCAAAACCGAGTTAGAAGATTTATATTTGCCGTACAAGCCAAAACGGCGTACCAAAGGGCAAATCGCAATAGAAGCTGGGCTTGAGCCTCTCGCTGATGCGCTTTTCATGGACGCTAACCAATCTCCTGAAATACTTGCTGAAAAATATCTAAATGACCAAGCTGGAATGAGCGACATCAAGGCCGTGTTAGATGGAGCCAAATTCATTTTAATGGAGCGTTTCGCCGAAGACGCCAAACTACTCGCTAAATTTCGTCGTCACATTCAACAGAATGGTCAACTTGAAGCGATTGTTATAAAAGGAAAAGAAGACAGCGGCAGCAAGTACCGAGATTACTTCGAACACAGTGAAAAGCTCACTAAAGTCCCATCTCACAGAGCTTTGGCCATGCTAAGGGCACGTAATGAGGGCATCTTACAATTAGCCATTAATCCAGAACCTGGGGTAGACAATCCACAACAGTATTGCGCACAGATGATAGCCGATCATTATCGGCTCAATGTGACGTCTGCCAATGCCAGTCAATGGTTGATGATTGTTGTACAGTGGACGTGGAAAATTAAATTATCATTACATCTAGAAAATGAATTTCTAGGATCACTACGTGAAAATGCTGAAACAGGTGCAATTGATGTTTTTGCGAAAAACCTAAAAGACTTACTAATGGCAGCACCTGCTGGACCGCGTATTACCTTAGGGATCGACCCTGGTTTACGTACAGGCTGTAAAATTGCAGTGGTCGATAGTACTGGAAAATTATTGGCAACTAACACCATTTTTCCACATGCACCGCAAAATCATTGGGATAAATCATTACGGACACTTGAGCAGCTTTGTCGCCAACATAAAGTGCAATTGATTGCCATTGGCAACGGAACTGCCTCTCGAGAATCAGACAAACTGGCTTCCGAATTACTCAAAGCTGCTGAGGAACTAAAGCTCAGCAAAATTATGGTCAGCGAAGCAGGAGCTTCCGTTTATTCTGCATCTGAATTCGCTGCGAATGAATTTCCTGATTTAGACGTATCACTACGAGGCGCTGTTTCTATCGCTCGCAGATTACAGGACCCGTTAGCCGAATTGGTCAAAATAGAGCCAAAATCTATCGGTGTTGGTCAATATCAGCACGATGTGTCACAAAGTCAACTAGGCCAAACATTAACCTCAGTAGTAGAAGACTGTGTTAACTCCGTTGGCGTTGATGTAAATATGGCTTCAGCGCCTCTTTTGACACGAGTATCAGGTCTCAGTAAAACACTGGCTAATAATATCGTTAAATATCGAGATGAGCATGGTTCGTTTACGGCACGTAATCAACTGAAAAAAGTTGAACGACTCGGTCCAAAAGCATTTGAACAAGCAGCTGGTTTCTTGCGCATCATCGATGGTAAAGATCCTCTTGACGCCTCATCTGTTCACCCAGAAGCTTACCCCGTCGTCAAACAAATTGCACAAGTAAAAGAAATTCCAATATCCGATTTAATTGGTAACAGCACAGTGCTTAATACACTCGTCGCAAACGACTTTACGAGTGATAAATTTGGCTTGCCAACCGTATCTGATATTATAAAAGAGCTAGATAAGCCCGGCCGAGATCCTCGACCTGAATTTAAAACAGCCGAGTTTAAAGCCGGGATCGAAAAGATATCAGACCTGGAAGTTGGAATGATTTTAGAGGGGGTTGTGTCAAATGTCGCGAATTTTGGTGCCTTCATCGATGTAGGTGTACATCAGGATGGTTTGGTCCATATTTCCGCAATCACAAATAAATTTATCTCAGATCCCCGTGAGGTGGTTAAGGCGGGTGATATTGTTAAGGTCAAAGTAATTGAAGTGGATGTAGCTCGTAAACGTATCAGCTTTACTATGCGTTTGAACGATGAAATACACCCAAGTGAAAATATCAAGAAGAGCAAGCCTCACGTTCAGAAGTCAACACCAAACAAACAGCAAAACCGTGCAGCTAAGCCAAAAAAAGATAATGGTAATGCTGCGATGGGCAATGCATTTGCGGAAGCTTTTGCCAAGATGAAAAAATAAACGAGTACCTTATCTATATAAAAACCCGTCATTGAACGGGTTTTTTATACGTAAATCCATCTGCTATTAGTCTGATATGGAGTATTAAATGAGCCTAATTTCTACTAGACTTGAAGTGATAGAGATGCAGATAATTCAGGCTGAACAGACTGTTGATAAAAATCATTAATACGCAGCGAACGCGCCTGTATTTGCGGATCTCTTTCAATTGGCAAAGCCACCGAAAATGGTCCACCTTCTGATTTTAGCTCAACAGCTTCTGGTTCAATTGGTAATGCAACTGAAAATGGCCCACTCTCTGATTCTAACACTGCAGAATCACTTAGAGCTAATCCTTCACCGTCAGCAGCAAGCCGACGAGTTTCATAATTTCCAATCCGAGTCGTATCTTGCTGTTGATTCTCTTCTTCAGCTCCTCGACTGATCACTTGCTTCGCTAACTCAGCTTGAGCTGCAGCTTGTTTTTGTGTTGCATCAGCTGCAATTGCCCGGTCAGCCCCCGAAGGCTCAGCAGGTGCTAACGCTGCCGCTCGAACTGTTTGCATTTTTTCGATCGTACCAGAAGGGTCACCCGGGATCTCTGCCACATCAATCATTACTTGCCCGCCAACAGCATAATTGTTGCCGTCAGGACCTCGTTGATATTCATAACTAGGAGAGCCTGCATACTGCCCACCAACCCGAGCATGCGCTTGTTCGTGCAACCTCACTTCCGTATCACGGGATTTTAATTCTTGGATCTGCTGTTGCTCAGCCTTTTCTTCATTTTGTTCTTGCTCGCTTGCAGTGTCATCACCGTCTGATTTGGCTTGACGATCATCACTTTGCGCCCCTTTTTCATCAATGACTTTGTTTTTCTCTAGCTTACCTGAGCTATCATATAATGCGTTATCATCGGGAGAATTGGCTTTCGATTTATCGCCATCATTTACCGCTTTATTTTCAGTAAATGTGGCCGAGGTAGGTGCTGCTTTAGGGATCACCTCACGCAGCTGATTATCACGTCTTGCTGTTTCAGTGTAGACGTTGGCAGTATTTAAATTCATCGCCGGTGGTGGCGTTACAATACTCATACCATTTTACTTCAAACTCAAACCTTAATATCAATCAAAGTGCCCAATGCTTCATCTGCAGTACGAATTGATTGCACATTCGCCTTCGCATTAAACTCTTCAACTTTCAAATTCACTAATGCTTCATCAATCTTAGCTGGTTGAGCAACAGGTGCTGTTACTGACTCTTCTGGACGAGCCCCTTGCAATTGACGTTGCTGTGCTAATTGATTCTCATCTTGCGAACTTTGAGTCGCACGATTGATTTCAGCACTAGCACGCTCAATACCTTGGCTGGCTCTATTAAAACCCTCAATCCCATTATTTAATACGTCACCAATTGGCATAGCGTGCTCCAGAAACATTTATATATGGTTAATTGTTGCGCAAAAAGTCATGAAAATAAAGCACGATATCGCTATTTTAATGTCATTTTTATATTCAATTTTTAAAGTACTGATTTTAGGAAAGTTATGAATTCCTGCCGATGTGAAATAAATGGTGCGTGTGATGCTTTAGGCAATACTTCATAGTTAAATTGGGGGTTAAGCTTGCAAATTTGTGTAATGACACCTTTGGGTACTAGTGAATCTAAACGACCAAATAAACCAAAAATAGGCTGTGGTAATACACTCATTTCAGCCCGTAAATCTTCCCGTTTTAATATCTCTAGGCCCGCTTTAAGTGCTCGACTATCCGGTGCAGGAGATCCTGCGAGCAAAGCCCGTAAATGCTTAATATCTTCTCGTGCGTTTTCACTTCCCATCGCTTGAATTGCTAAAAATCGCTCGATGGTTTTAGCTGCACTATTTTGTAATTGAACCTGGAAGGTATTCAACACATCAGGTTTGATCCCTAACCAATGTTGTTGCTCACAAAAATAAGGCGTTGATGCAATTAAAATGACTTTACTCACTTTCTCTGGAAAATGCTTTGCCAGATAAAGGGCAAATAATCCACCCAATGACCAACCAATTAAAATACTGTTTGCATGCAGCTGCTTGGCTAGTAATTCTGCGGCACTTGCAAGCGAATAATCACCAGCAGGTGAACATGCGCCACCGAAGCCCGGTAAGTTAATACTGCGCACATTCCCTTTATATACTGCCTGTATATCTGGTTCTACATAATGCCATACTTGTGCATTCATACCCCAGCCATGTAACAGAACCGCTTCATTTTGCATTTTCAAAAACTCTCAACCAAACTTGTTGGTAATCATACCGCTAACACAATGGAAAGTAACGATGGCACTCAGGAAAATCATCGATTGGCTTATGCCCAATATCTGTATTTGTTGTCATGCCCCTCTAGCAACACATGATGTAATATGCCCGTATTGTCTCGCAGATATGCCGCTATTTGCTCATAGTGAGGGTAACTTGCTATTACGTCCTGATATTCAAAGAGACTTCGCGCTGCCAAATTGTAGTGGTTTGATTGCATGTGGATGGTATAAGAGCCAATTAAAAGTATGGTTAAAGGGCTATAAATTTCAACACAAAGCCTATTATAAAAAAGCGCTACAACAAGTTATTACACAACAGTTTAGTGGATGTTTGTCGCACGCTGCTTTTGCACCTGATTTAACCATCGTCATCCCCCTACATCCAATTCGATTAGCCACCCGAGGTTTTAATCAAGTCAGTCAAACATGGCAACCCTGTTTACTCAATACAGTCACGCCTATTCCTACATTAGTTAGGTCACACAACACGCAAGCTCAAAGTAATTTATCACGGCATAAACGACAGCATAATATTAAAGGGGCATTTTACGTTGAAGGCTCAATGGAGGGACTTAATGTAGCACTTGTTGATGATATTATAACCTCAGGTGCAACAATGAATGCAGCTGCACGCGCGTGTCTAGAAGCGGGTGCAGCGCAAGTTTGGGCATTTACTACCGCATTAACGCCCTTGAACCGATAGTGTGTGACCAAAAAATATAGCATTTGTCAGTAAACGACTACTTCCGTACCAATACCCTCTAAAAACAGGGTTATCTGTACTGGCTATCACGCTACCTTTCCCATATCGGTGGGCAATGACTGCTGCACCTTCGCTTATTTTCGAAACATTCTCTGCTGCGGCGTAGCCCGACAATAAAGGTTTTTCTACATATTTGCTGACCGATAAGAACGGCTTTTCAGGCGCTTTAAGCAACCAGGTGCTGTTTTTAAACACAGGTAATGTCGCACGCTCAAAGCCGAAGGAAAGCGGATGTGAAAGGTCGAGCTCAGTAGAAAAAATAGCGCCAGCGATACGCTGCTTACCGCCCAATGAATCTTGATCACCATAAGTCAGCTCCTTGGTATTAAACTGCTCAGCCATTTCTTTTTTACTCACGCTTTTCGCATTTAGCATTTGACTATCAAGCAGCCATTTTGCGCCTCTTTTATGACCCCAAATTACACCTCCCTTATTAACCCAACCAGTGATCAACACTTTAGCCCGATCTGACAAACGATTTAAACGACCATCTGTTAAAATGATATGGCTATATTTTGAGAGGTTTACTTGCGCGATTCTATCTTGTTCAACAAGTGTTGGCGCGATGCCTAAATGTTTATCCAAATGATACCAAACTTCACCAACTTCATACTGACTAGTCCCTTCACCTCCTACAAGCAATACCTTTGGCCGTGTGAGTGCGCTCATATTGCGAGACCCTAGATCAATGCCTTTACTTGTTAAACCTGTAGTGATGGGGTGAATTTTTACCGAAAACTTAGTTTGTGCCATATTCAAAAGTGCAAGCCAGCGCTTATTCTGCTGAAGCCCTGATGGAATAACGATACTACCTGAGGCAAAAGCGTGTTCTCCTGAGGTGGTTATAGCATTAAATGCTTTCATGGCTACGCGAGCTTCAATTTTATTCTTCAACAAAAAATTCAGCATTTTTGGAGCCTGCCATTGTTGCCATGAAAAGCTATAAGCATACGCATCTGGAAGCACTTCATATTGCTGCTTTGCAGGCAACTTCCAAGGTTGCTCGCTCACTTTTAACCCCCATGTACTATCTGCTTTAGCAAAATTCAAATTAAACGCATGTGCTAATGTCCACCCTGAAACATCATAGAAAGTATTATCTTGAAACGTTTTTTGTTCCGAGAATACCGCTTTAACTAATCGATATTGTGGCTGTGCTAATGGCACATAAATATCGCCTATTTGGTACTGGTATCCAGCCACTTTAAAGGGTTTTTGTAATGTAAACCCTTCGATTTGATGTTGTGACAGCAACGATAAAAACGTTTCAAATTTTTGTTGATCTTGCCCAGCAGATACCACATAACCTGCAAACTTCTCTTTATCTGCCAAAGCGACTGCCTGTTGATAAAACTGCTGTTGATAGGAAAGTAGTTGTTTTTTATTCGCCATTATCCCTGTAAATGTCGACAGACTAGTTGTTACCTGATTTTTTATGGTTTGCGCAAAACTGAGCTGTCCGTTGATTGTGTCTTGCACATGACCTCGGCTGCTTGCTTGTTCAAATAAAATGCCTATAGCGCCATTTGCATCCGGATAAGTAGATCCCTTTCCGTAATAAAAATCATCAAAGCTTTCTTGTGTAAAATAGAGCTGCTTATCATCATCTAAAGACTTGGCATGAAACTGTGCTAACACCTCAGTTAAAGTCACATTCATTTTAGGAGTTAGAGGGTGTGTCCGAGATGCAATACCGGGTTGAAAAAAGTAACTGCTATTCGATCCCATTTCATGGAAGTCAGTTAAAACATTTGGTTTCCATCGATGAAATTCAGACACCCGAGCTTGAGACTCTGGATGTTGCAGCAACAACCAATCTCTATTTAAGTCGAACATATAATGGTTTGTGCGTCCTGAAGGCCAAGCCTCCACATGCTCTCTATGTTGTGGATCCGCTGATAAATTCATACCTCGATTACTATTTGCCCATTGAGCAAAACGCGCTAAACCATCTGGATTTAGAGAGGGATCCAATAAAATAACCGTGTTGTTCAATAATTCTGTTACCACATCATTTTGCGCCGCTGCAAGATAATACGCCACCAGCAATGCCGCATTACTACCGGATGGCTCATTACCGTGCACACTATATCCCATCCAAGCAACCGCAGGTGTGCCCACACTGGTCTCTTCTGAAAATAACCGAGCCAAATGTTGGGTACGAATTTTTTCAATTCGTTGTAATTTATTAGGTGCCGTTATAGTCAATAACAGCAATGGCCGTTTTTCGTGAGTGTAACCGATTGTTTTTATTTGCACGCGATCACTCGTCTTGGCTAACACTTTCATATACTGTACTAATTGATCATGTCGCACATGCCATTGCCCAACCTCATACCCAAGTACTTCACTAGGCTTAGGAATGTTTGGGTTAAATTGAATATCTTCTGGAAAATAGTAATGAAGTGGCTTAGCCACCACCGAAAGAGGTAAACATATCGCTATTGCCAAACAAAAAAATAGAAACCGCATATCAAGACCTTAAAACTGATGATTGTTTAAACGCTAACAGCCTAATTAGAAGTTGCCAAATTTTTACGTCCAACACTAGCGACAACACGATGAGGGGAGTATCATACAAAGTATCCGAGTAATTTAGTCAAGTAATAGTCACAGTTATGATAACCATTTCAGAAACAGCTCAATCACATTTCGCTAAACTGCTATCCGATCAAGCAGAAGCAACTAACATTCGTGTGTTCGTCGTAAACCCAGGTACTTCTCAAGCCGAATGTGGTGTATCTTATTGTCCTGCTGATGCCGTCGAGGAAAGTGATATTCGCCTTAACTTTAACGGCTTCGATGCCGTGGTTGATGCTGAAAGCGCCCCATTTTTAGATGAAGCTGAAATTGACTTTGTCACAGACAAAATGGGCACACAACTTACCTTGAAGGCCCCCAATGCCAAAGCTAAAAAGCTGAGTGAAAATGCGGATCTAAATGAACGCGTTGAGTATATGCTAACCTCAGAAGTCAACCCGCAGCTGGCGAATCATGGTGGTCAGGTCAGCCTAGTTGAGATCACAGCAGAAGGGATTGCCATATTACAATTTGGGGGCGGGTGTAATGGCTGTTCAATGATTGATGTGACCCTTAAAGAAGGAATTGAAAAAGAAATGATAGCCAAGTTTGATGAAATCACCGGGGTACGTGATATCACAGAGCATCAAGCTGGTGAGCACTCTTATTATTAAGGCACCATGTTAAAAGCCATCTTTTATAAACTTGGGCAGCACCCTAAGCTGAGTCTCAGGCGCTTTTTTATTGGCTTGGGACTGTTTGCACTTAGCTGTATAGCCATTGCATATGGCTATTATGAGCAAGCATGGGTGCAGCTAATTGGGCTAGGATTACTAATCCCGGCATTGTTTTTTGCTGCATGGGGTTATCTTGGTATATTTGCTAATCGCTTTTCACAAGTCATTGCAACAATGCACCCTGATCAAATATCTTCTTATAACGATAAACCAAAGTGAGGCCTCTCGTTGCCATAAAGCAACTCATCGCAAACCATAAGCCATGATTCCCCCACTCCATCGTTAAATAAAACGGTACAAAAAATCCAACCATGAGTGCAATAAACATCGAGTTACGCATTTCCTTTGCTCGTGTTAGGCCGACAAATACGCCGTCGAATAAAAAGCATGCCATAGCAATAATTGGTAATACAATAAGCCATGGTAAATAAAGCTTAGCAGTGTTAATTACATCTGGAATATTCGTCAGTAACCCGATGATAGCTGAGCCAAATATCGCAAAAAAGACACAATATCCAATAGCAAAAATACTTCCCCACCATACGCTTACCTTAACCCACAAATGCAACTGTTGAACATCCCCTTCCCCTTTCGCTGCACCCACTTTCGCTTCGGCAGCATAAGCAATACCGTCTAATGCAAAGCTCACCAGCATGAGAAAGTTCAACAACACAGCATTGGCAGCAAGTATCGTTTCGCCTAATCGCGCACCATAAAAAGTCATGAAGCTAAAGCATAGTTGCAACAGCAAAGAGCGGATAAATATATCACGATTTAGGGTCAACAAACCTGCAATACTTTCCTTTGAAGGCAAGGATCCCCCCCAAGAAACACCGTGACGAGCGAATAGTTTTTTAACTAAACACACCGCTAACACCAATGCGCTATAATCCGCGATTACAGACGCCCAAGCCGCACCAGCGACCCCAAAATCTAGTACGACTACAAACACCACATCTAAAACAATATTCACAATATTGGTAAACAACACCAAATAAAATGGGCCTTTCCCATAATGCATGCCAAGCATGAGCCCGAGTAATACTAAATTACTTAGTGCCGCGGGAGCACTCATAATTCGAATAGAAAAATAACTGTTCGCCTGTAACATCACTTGTGGTGACGTCCCCGACAATGCCTCTATCGAAGACATTAATACTGGACTCAAAGCGATAAGCGTAACCGAAAAAATAAGAGACAAAAATAAACTGCTTAACAGAAGTTGCTTAACTCTTACGAAGTCTTTAGCACCAAATGCCTGTGCGATAACACCTGTTGTACTCATCCTTAAAAAACTCGCCAACCAAAATAGAATCGCAATGCTTCCTGATCCTAAAGCAATACCGGCTAAATAATAGGCACTTGAGAGATGCCCAATCACAGCCGTATCAACTAAACCTAGCAAAGGTACTGAGATATTTGATAAAATCATCGGTCCCGCAAGTAAAAGTAAAGCGAAGTGGTAGGACTTATGTTTGCTAAGAAAATGACCCATATTGTATTTTTGGCCTCAATGTTGATGACTCGCAGCGTGTATGCCGCAGTAATATTACAGTATCATCACGTCAGCGAAAAGCTGCCCGCTGTAACCTCAGTAAGTAGTGATACATTTACAGCACACCTTCAATATCTTAAAGAAAATAATTTTAAAGTTGTGCCATTAAACACACTCTTACACAAACTAAAGCATGGTCTAGCGGTAGGACCTAACACGGTCGCCATTACCTTTGATGATGGTTACGACAACAACATCACAGATGCCGCTCCCTTACTTGAAAAATTTAACTATCCGTATACTATTTTCGTCAACCCCAAGCTCATTGACGAACAACAAAGTTACGTCATGACTTGGGATGAATTAAGAACGCTTGCCAAACGAGGAGCATTGATCGCGAATCACAGTGCACAACATGATTATCTCCATAAAAAGTTAACGGGAGAAACCCATGACGTGTGGTACACACGAATTAAGCAAGATATCACCTGGTCAGAACAACGCATTAAAGAAGAAGTGGGGCATAATGCAAAGCTATTAGCTTACCCTTATGGCGAGTTTAACACTGCACTACAACAACTTGTTGCGGAGTTAGGCTATATTGGCATAGGACAGCATTCTGGGGCTGTGAGCATGTACTCTGATTTCACTCGTATCCCACGTTTTCCGGCATCTGGAATTTATGCTGATTTAAACACGCTCAAGACAAAATTACATTCAAATGCTTTTTCAATCGCAGCTGCGCAATATGATAATTCAGTGACATCACAATCAAAGCCAATAATCACACTCACCTTCCACAACAAGCCCTTCCATACTAGCCAATTAGCTTGCTTCATATCTGGGGGAGGCACTGCTGAGCTAACGTGGTTAAATGATAAAAGTGTCTCCATCACTTCTTCACACGTTCTGACATTAGGTCGTTCAAGGTATAACTGTACCGCCCCGATTAAAGGGAAACCGGGTCAATACTACTGGTACTCGCAGCCATGGGTAATTATTAAGTCTCATCACGACAATTAAACTCAAACATGCCACCTCTACTTAGTGACTGATGACAACAATGTCTGAGCTACTCGACTCAGTGGTATAACAGTCTGTGCAGCCTCAAGCTGCACAGCCGCCCGAGGCATACCCCACACCACACAACTCGCTTCATCCTGTGCTGCAGTCTTTGCTCCGTTCTGTCGCAACTTTAACATCCCTTTTGCACCATCACTTCCCATGCCGGTTAAAAGCACGGCACTCACTTGTTTTGCCAATGGGATCAGTGAATCAAACAAAACATCCACAGCAGGTTTATGCCGATTCACAGGATCACCATCATACAGCTCACAGACCGTCACCGAGCCGCGTTTCACTATTTTTAAATGTTTATCCCCTGGCGCGATGAATACTTTACCTGGTCCCAACACATCTCCATGTTCCGCCTCTTTAACAAGCACACTCGTGCAACGATCCATACGTTGTGCAAAAGACGCACTAAATACAGGGGGAATATGTTGTGTTATCACAGTAGCAGGAGCATGCTTTGGCAGCTTCATCAATACTTCTTTAATTGCTTCTGTTCCCCCCGTCGAAGCTCCAATCGCCAAAATCGCGTTGACTTTATACTGTTGTGACTGGCCTATGACCGTTGGAGGAATGTGATCTGACGCCTTAAATGGCCTGATCCGTGCTTGAGCAGCAACTCTGACCTTTTCTTGTAATGTATCAGCATACGCTTGTAACTGTTCTGACACATTCACCTTTGGTTTAGCAATAAAATCAACAGCACCAATTTCTAATGCCTCAAGCGTGGCTGGTGATCCTTGCTGAGTCAATGTCGAAATCATGACTACTGGCATAGGTCGCAAACGCATTAAATTTCTTAAAAAGCTTAAGCCATCCATTTTAGGCATTTCTATATCAAGTGTTAGTACATCAGGGTGAAGTGTTTTAATCAACTCCCTTGCTTGATATGGATCTTCTGCGCATCCAACGACTCGAATGTCTGCGGCTTGTTGCAATACCTCTGTTAGTATCCCTCTTATTAAGGGAGAATCATCAATTACGAGTACTTTAATCATGCTCCCTCCTAAAACAACTCTATATCAGTTTTTGCGTCTTGCGTTTCAATGTCATGTAGATACCTAACTTCTCTCTTTTCTATCGTATCATTATGCATTTCACGCAACTTTTTCACCTGTGCTTTTCCCGTTTGAGGATGAAACACCACCTTTCTAGGCCATGGCCCTCCAACATCGTGTGATACCAGATCTAACGCTTCATCTTTAATATAAGCATTCGCAAACCGTATATTACCAACACCAATATCAGTCATTGAGCGGATTATTTTCCCTCCACCAAACAACTTTATTTTTAAATTCTCTCTTGCAGCACCATTTTTAAGCACTTCATTTATAAGATATTCCATTGCCCAGTGACCATATCGACAATTTAAATCATCAGCATGAATTTCTTCCATGCCTTTCACTCCTGGCAACATAAAATGATTCATACCACCAATGCCTAATCTATCATCATACACACACGCCGCAATACACGAACCTAATACTGTCGATATTAATTCATCATTTTTAGACACATAAAATTCACCTGGGAGCACTTTTGCTACCACCATCGAACGACCGGAATCCCAAAAGCGCTTAACATGTTCAAAACCACTTATGACTGACTTGAACTGCTTATCCATTGCATATCTTCTTATACGTGGTTTTACCTAAATTCTTAAATTCATCATGCTCTTTACCCATCGTTTCTGAATGGCCAATAAACAAATGCCCATCACGTGATAACATCTCATGATATCGCCTAAATAACGTATCTTTAGTTTCCTTATCAAAATAAATCAGTACATTACGGCAAAAAATCACATCAAATGGGCCTTTCATAGGCCAGTTTTCAAGTAAATTTAATCGCTTAAATGAAATCTGTTGTTGTAACTGTGGTTTAACTCTATATGCCTTTTCATCGGCGCTTTTTAGAAAAAATAATTTCAACTGGTTTGCTGCCAAACCCGTAATAGTATCCGGTTCATACACTCCTTGTTGCGCTTTGCTAAGTACATTTGAATCTAAATCAGTCGCTAAAATTTTCACGTCCCATGATGATGGAAATTTATCCATAATAGTCATTGCAATGCTATATGGCTCTTCACCCGTAGAACAACCAGCAGACCAAATTCGTACTCGCCGAGACTCCCTATTCGTCTCTAAAAGTGAGGGAATAATTTGCTCCAATAAATACTCGAAATGATGATTTTCTCTGAAAAAAGACGTTAAGTTTGTTGTAATTGCATTAATAAAGTGGCTAAATTCAGCATCACTATGCGTTTCTAAATACCGCAAATAATCAGTAAATGAAGTGAGGCCATTCGCCCTTATTCGCCGTGCAATTCGAGAATAAACCATTTCTCTTTTATGCGGGCCAAGCACAATACCACATGCTTGATACACCCGCTCAGAAATCACTTTAAAGTCCATATCAGTAAACGTAAATTCCCGCATCCCACAGGCTCCTTTTTTATTGAATAGAAAGCGCTATGTCATGTATTAAAACTCTTCCCACTCTTCCGAATTGTCTGCAAATTGATTGCCTGTTGCGGGTGCATTAGCGCCCTCATTTGCAGTGGAATGCTCAATACGTGCAGATGCTTGAGGTGGGCGATTAGCTAATGCCTCAGGCACCGAATGCGTTTGTGACGATAACCCCATCGTTGTGGCCTCCGATTCCTCATTCAAAGAGAAGTAATTAAGTAATCTTTTCATATTGTTAGCTTGTTCTGCCATCGACTCACCCGCGGCAGATGCTTCTTCAACAAGAGCCGCATTTTGTTGGGTCATTTCATCCATCTGCGTGACCGCTTTATTCACTTGCTCAATACCTGAGCTTTGTTCCACCGAGGCTTCAGCTATATCAGAAATCATCTGCGTAACACGTTTTACTGAGGCAACAATATCCTTAAGTGTTTCTCCGGATTCGTTAACCAAAATTGTACCGTCTTCAACCTTACCCACACTGTCACGGATCAGATCTTTGATTTCTTTTGCCGCACCAGCCGACCGCTGTGCTAAATTGCGCACTTCACCTGCAACTACAGCAAACCCGCGGCCCTGTTCACCCGCTCGAGCGGCTTCAACGGCTGCATTAAGCGCCAGCAAATTCGTCTGGAAAGCAATTTCATCAATCACGCCAATAATATCTGCTATTTTTTTACTCGACTCATTTATTGCAGACATACTCGCGACTGCACGATTAACAACCTCACCACCGAGCATTGCTTTATCGCATGTCTCCTCAGCTAAGCTATTTGCAATTTTTGCATTATCTGCATTTTGTCTAACCGTACTGGTCATTTCTTCCATACTAGACGCTGTTTCTTCTAATGACGAAGCTTGTTCTTCTGTTCTTTGACTTAGATCAGTATTTCCCTGTGAAATCTCTTCTGCACCACTGGCCACCAGCGTCGCGGAAGAATTAATTCGATTGAGCACCTCGGTTAATTTATCAGCAGTGGCATTCGCATCTTGCTTTAACTTGTCAAAAGCACCATGGTAATTTGCATTAACACGGCGTGTTAAATCACCATTGGCCAGCGCATCTAACATTTGTGCCGTATCTGACACTGCTCCATCAACAATACCGACAAGCTCGTTTAAACCTTGAGTTAAACGTAAATAAAAACCTTGTTTATTCGCTTCTTCCAATCTAGTGCTTAAATCACCTTTACCTGCTGCAACAACAAGCCCATTAACTTCCGCTTCAATCGCTACTTCCGCCGTTCTATCGCTCCACTCAACCACTGTACCAATTCTTTCTCCATCAGCACCTATAATTGGATTAGCGACCAACCCAAATGTCCGGCCACCAACTAAAATTTCCGTTTTATAAACTGATGTCAAACGCTCTAACATACTTCGTTGATGTGATGGATCCTTGTGGAAAATGTCAATATTTGAGCCAAGTAAAGTACGACTATCAAAATGTGGTAAATCTTTTTTAATATCACTTTCTGCATTGCCCATCATATGAACAACGGCTTTGTTCATATAGACGATATTGTGTTCGTCATTTGCAATCATGGTATTCGTTGCCACATTATCAAGTGCCCGCTTCACTCGTAAATTTTCATTTGCGCGTTCTTGCTCTTCTTTCTCTTTAGCCAAACGTTTGGTTTTGTCTTCCCATTCAACCACTGTACCCAGTCTTTCATTATTATCATCGTATACCGGTGTGGCTATCAGTCCAAATATAAAGCCAGCCACCTCAATGTCTGTCTTGTAGGTTTGTGTTAGTTTCGCCAATAAGTGTCGTTGATGGCTGGGGTTTACATGAAATACATCGATACATTCACCAATTAACTTACTTGCATCAAAATTAGGTAGCGCACTTCTAAGCTGTGCTTGATTAGCAGTCAACATTTGTAATACTGAGTGATTGGCATAAACAATATTCAAATCGGGATCGGCTAACATTACATTCGCTTGGCACACATCTAATGCGCTCGATATACGAGCTGTGTGTGCGGACAGCACTCGCTGCTTCTCCTCAAACTCTAATTTTTCCGTTATATCTTTCCATTCAACCAATGTTGCGATACGCTCATGCTGATCATTGAATACTGGTGTCGCTATTAACTCAAACGTCAAGCCTGCAACTTTAATCTTTGTCGTATATACCTGAGACAGACTCCCTAATAAACTCCTTTGATGTGCGGGATTTACATGGAATGCATCAATATTCCTGCCAACTAAGCCATCTACACGAAAACTTGGCAAACTCTCTTGTAACTTAGCTTCGTTATCTTTTAACATTTGGGCTACTGAATCATTCAGATACGTAATATTAAGATCTGTATCAGCGACCATGATGTTTGCTTGGCACACTCGCAAGGCTCTAATTAAACTATCTATATGACTTTTATCAGATTTAGGGGACTGCTCTGATTGTGCGGTCAAAGCACGGTGTAATTGCGAGTAATGACTAAAATCAATCGTGGCTATTGTTTCTATCTCTTGAACTTGTAAAAACGGCAAAACGCGCTCAACGCACTCAAGTTGAGCGAGATAATGACTAAAGCAATGCTTCAAATACAACACGCAAGCTAATACAGCAATAATAGGCACCAACATCATTGCACTATTTATCAGTGTCAGATCAATACCTATAAGCTTAAATGCCAAAGCAATACAGGCAATTTGAGCGATGCCAACATACATCAATTTATTATTAATTGGCCCCTGTAAATTATGATTACTCATGTTCTCTCCACCTTACCCATGCTGCATATAATTTGCGCTCAAATCTAACACTCTCGCTAAATTAAGTAACACAACCATTTTCTCGCCGACATTTACTAAGCCATGTACATATTGTGCATTATCAGAATCCTGAAAATCAGGAACATCTTTGGCCTTTTCCTCAGAAATACTATAAACATCCGAGACCGCATCTACGACTAAGCCCATTACTTTGAGCTGATCTTTTATCTCAACTGACACAACAATTACAACAGTTAGAGGGCCATACGCCACACTTTCAATCCCAAAGCGTAACCGTAAATCAATAATGGGGACTATCGTCCCTCGTAAGTTAATCGCCCCTTTAACAAACGCTGGGGCATTAGGAATAACGGTGGCATCCTCCCAACCTCTAATCTCTTGAACTGCTAAGATATCCATTCCATATTCTTCACCAGCCATCATAAATGTAAGGTACTGATCTTCATCTTGTTGACCGCCTAGAATTAATTGTTGGTTTAAATCAGCTTGTTCATTCATCATGCAACCTCAACAGCTTTCGCTTCTACTAGAAGCTCTTGTGATCCAGGCCGCTTTAAACCACTTAGTTTTATCAAACCGCTAATATCAATAATCAATGATACTCGACCATCACCAAGTATTGTTGCACCCGATACTCCATCCACCTTTTGATAGTTAGCTTCAAGGCTCTTAATTACGACTTGTTGCTGGGCTAATAAATCATCAACAAGTAAGCCAACTTTATGGTTGTCACTTTCCACAACAACTAAGAGTGTTTTATCAAGCTCCTCAATTGCTCCTTGATGGCTAAAAATGTCGTAGAGTCTCAAAATCGGGATATATTCATCCCTTAGCCTCAATACATCCAAATCTTTGCCAACGCGACTGACTTTTGAAATATCAATTTGTAACGATTCAACGATTGAAATGAGTGGAATAATGTAAGTGTGCTGAGCAACCTTGACTAATTGACCATCAAGAATCGCTAATGTTAACGGTAAACGTATTGTAAATGTTGAACCAACACCTGGTGCAGACGACACCTCAACAGAGCCATTTAATGCTTGAATATTTCGTCGCACAACATCCATACCCACTCCCCTGCCAGAAATATCACTCACTGCGTCTGCAGTAGAAAAACCTGGCATGAAAATAAGTTCATTTATTTCATCTGCACTGAGCTCATCAGATTCTTGCACCAGACCATTTGCAATGGCTTTTTCTTTAATTTTCTCTGTATTTAAACCTTGCCCATCATCCATAATTTCGATCACAATGTTTCCTCCTTGATGAAATGCATTTAAGGTAACAGTGCCTACTGGATCTTTGCCCGCAGCAACTCGCTGCTCAGGAGTCTCTAATCCATGATCCAAAGAGTTTCTCACTAAATGCACCATTGGATCGGAAATTTTCTCCATAACCGTTTTATCCAGTTCGGTTTGTTCCCCTAACAGTTTCAACTCAACTTGCTTATTAAGTTTCTGTGATATATCTCGGACTAAGCGAGGAAAGCGGCTGAATACAAAGCTAATAGGTAACATTCTAATACGCATAACATTTTCTTGCAGATCTCGGGTATTATGAGCAAGCTGCGCCAAACCTTCCTGTAATGAAGTAATGGTCGTCTCTGTTATATCCTGCTCTCCGATTTGACTCAGCATGGCTTGTGTAATAACAAGTTCTCCAACCATATTTATCAGAGAATCGACCTTATCAATACCCACTCGAATAGACGTGGAGCTTTGTTCTGATGGTTTTTTTGGTTCAGCTTTTTTCCCGGGAGAATTGACTGAAATTTCAGCTTTAACCGGTTTTGGAGATGGCGTTTCGAGGCCACTATTACTCTCAGTATTGACATTTTCTGTTTCTACATCTGCGTTACTGGCGACCTTACCAAATAGCCCGCCGCACATTGTAATTTCAATATGTGCATCATCTTCAACCCACTCAAAAATCTCTTTAATTGCTGATTCAGATTTGATGGTTGTCAAAAAAAATCGCCAACTTAAAAAGCACTCATCTGGACTTAAATTTTCGATACTTGGGATCCCATCATAGAAAGCTGTGGTTTCTAATTCTCCAAGTTCAGCTAATTCGCTAATCATGTAGAGGGGTTCATTACCGGTTTTAAACAAATGAGGCAAAGGCTTAAAATCAATTTGGTAAGTAGACTCTCCTGAAGACTCTGGAAGTGACTCAACAGACTCTTCAGCCACACCATCACTCATACCGAGAATCACTTCAAATTTTAACCTTAGTTCATTGGCTTCACTAAGGTCTGGTGCTTGTTCTGCTTGAAGTGCCCCCAATAAAGCCCGCAAACAATCGACTGATTTGAGTAACAAGTTTACATGCTCAGCAATTAATTGACGTTGCCCATCACGGATCTGATCTAAAAGTGTTTCTAAAACATGGGTAAAATCGGACACTGACGTAAAGCCAAAAGTGCCACTGCCACCTTTAATAGAATGTGCGGCTCTGAAAATTGTATTGATCGTTTCGGAGTCTTCAGCGCCTGGTTCTAAATTAAGTAACTCGGCTTCCATTGCATCTAACCCTTCAAAGCTTTCCTCAAAAAAAACTTCAAAGAATTGACTTAAATCAATACTCATAAGGCACTCCTAGATCAACGAATAACCTTTTTTAATACCGCTAACAACTGCTCCGGGTTAAACGGTTTAACAATCCACCCTGTAGCCCCTGCTGCTTTACCTTCGGTTTTCTTATCTAAACCCGATTCAGTAGTCAACATTAACAATGGGGTGAATTTATAATTAGGTAGCGAGCGCAGTTCTCGAATTAAGGTAATACCATCCATCACAGGCATGTTCACATCAGATATAACGGCGTCAAACCCCTGCTGCTTTGCAATACTAAGCGCCTCACTGCCATCTTTAGCCTCAGTTACATCAAAACCCGCTTTTTTTAATGTGAATCCGACCATTTGTCGCATTGATGCAGAATCGTCTACAGCCAAAATCTTTTTCATACAGACCTCTTAATTAACACTATCTAGGGCTAAATATTGTACTAGCCCTAACTCATCGACTGCATTAGTAAACGCAGTACTTTGCCCGTGCCAGACTATTTGATGATTGATGTTCTGGAGATGTTTTTGTAACGCACAAAGCAATTGAATTGACGCCGTATCAGCTCTACAGACTTCAGAAATATCAATACAAACGTCATGCTCTACATGCAGTTCTTGCTGTAACTGCTGATGTAAATCTTCAACTTGACTTATCGTCAACTCAGGTGAAAGTTTTAACATATGCAGGGCACTGTCCTTGTAAATTTATATTTATAAACTCAGCTTAGACGCAGATGTAAAAAATGCCATAAAAGTTAATACAAAAAAGGTAAAAATAATTAGCGTGTTAGCTATAAATACCGGAAAAACGCGCACTATAATTCAAGCACATTATCCCGTATTTCTGTTCTTACATTGCAATAAGGTTAAAATCAGAGATCAGCGTAGCAACATCAATCAATGGAATTTCATTTGCCGTGTATTTAGCCTTGAAAATAGCCGCTAATTCACCATTTGGATTAATCAATGCCACCGACGCGCTATGATCAACATAATACTCTGAGTCTTCACTGTTATTAATCGCATAAATTAACCCAATATCACGTACAAACGGAAATAATGTCGCGTGAGGCCCACTCATCGCTTTAAACTCGTGATTGAAATAGTCTATATATGCTTGACGCTTTTCAACAGTGTCCCTTTGCGGGTCTACTGATATAAACCAAATAGACAATGGAACACTATTTTGTAATCGTTGATGTACTTGAGCAAGTTTCGCCAATGTCATCGGACAAATATCAGGGCAACTCGTATACCCTAGAAACAACAATGTCCATTGTCCTAGTAAATCTTGCTCAGTCAACGTTTCGCCATGTTGGTCTGTTAACGCAAATTGTTTGATAAGTTTTGGCTGTTGATAATGAACCGTCAAATCAGATACCACCGGTTTTTCTGAGCACCCAAGTAATAAAACCGAAACGATCCCAAGTAAGATATAACGCATTACATAATCCATTTATCTGCAAAAAGAGCGATAAATAGTAGCAGTAAATGACTTATTGAAAAACGAAAAAGCGCCATCGCTTTCTCATCTGAGGGCCAATAATACAGACTCACACTTTTAACGATAAACCAACCATTTAATAGACTTGAACACACTAAATAAAACCATCCAGACATCGAAATTAGATAAGGTACAATGCAGATAAGTGCGAGTAATATGGTATAAACAATCATGCATAGTTGCGTGAACTGTGTACCATGAGTTACAGGCAACATCGGAATATTAGCACGCTGATAGTCATTTCTTCGGGCTATAGCCAATGCCCAAAAGTGTGGAGGGGTCCAAGCAAAAATAATCATGACTAAGAGTAAAGGCTCTGCATCTAACTGCCCAGTTTCACTTACCCAGCCAAGAAGTGGCGGCATCGCACCAGCTAATCCACCAATCACGATATTTTGGGGGGTTGCTCGCTTTAAGAATAAGGTATAAACAACGGCATAACCTAAAAGAGCTAGCAGCGTTAATACTGTACACAGTAGGTTACTCCACTGTAAAAGAACAACAACTCCTATCACGGTCAACCCTGAGGAAAATAACAATGCATCACGCACCGTTAATCGGTCCGTCGCGACAGGTCTGTGTCGCGTTCGCGCCATCTTTTGATCTATTTCTCTGTCGACAACATGGTTAACGGCCGCTGCCGCTGCCGCTAAAGCACCAATACCCAATAAACTCATTATTTGGGATACCCAACTGCGATCCATCTCTGGCGCCAAAGCAATACCAACCCAAGCAGTGATTACCAACATGGCCACTACTTTCGCTTTACAAATGGCAATGTAGTTACCCACTGAGTGCCACCAAGAAGCATACACACTTTGATTCATAACCGCTGTTTTCATACTACGTCTCCACATCGGTACTTGATTAAAAAACACAACCTAACCATGCTAGTCAATAACATAGCTGCCATAAAATTATGAAAGAGGGTTAAAAGTAGCGGAAATTGTAAATATACAATCGCCGCTCCCACACTCAACTGAATAATCAATAATGCCACGACCCAGAGAATGGCATATTTGAAAGTTGTTGATGTTGCGAGTGCATACAGCTTGATAGCCATTACAAATATCGCAATTGACGTGACCAGCGCCCAAAATCGATGAACAAAATGGATAGACAGCCTCGTTTCAAATGGTAATACGCCATACTCATAATTTTCTTGGCCAATTGGTAAATGAAATAAGCTATTTATTGAAAACAACTCCATATTGTTACATGCAGGAAGGCCCGTGCAATGAGGTGCAGCATAATTCGCGGCCACCCAACCACCTAAAGCAATTTGAATAACCAATATTCCCAAGACAAACAGTACCATTTTAAACCGGTGAGATACCTTGTCAGCCAATGGACTCAAACTAGTTGCAACGCGAAAGTAGAGTAATGACAACAACGATAAAATACTAAAGCCCCCTAATAAATGCCCCATCACTATAAAAGGTTGCAAATTCATAGTTACCGTCCACATTCCCAACGCGCCTTGGAATAAAATGAGTAAGGTTAATAAACAAACAAGCTTTGTAGGTAAAGGACTTTCCCGCTTATACTTAATCGCTATTACACATAAAAACAGAACAAGTAACCCTAAAATCGCCGCAAAATATCTATGGATCATTTCAATCCAAGCCTTTTCATGTTCAATCTCACTTTCAGGGAACTGAGACTGCGCAACAAACACATCTTCAGCTAATGTAGGTACTGACATAAAGCCATAACACCCTGGCCAATCTGGGCAGCCAAGGCCTGAGTTACTTAAACGCGTATATGCACCTAACGTGACAACTACAGCAGCCAATAAGCAACCGAAGAGTGCTATTTTTCGATAATTATATTGCATACTCCCCCCTAACTACTTCTTGCATAATTCAACAACTTCTTCAGATCTTTCAACATTCCTTTATGATTCATACGATTTTCTTGAGCATCAAAGCTATGATCATATGCCAACACTACAAGCCCTCGATGATCGATCAAATACAACTTACCGGCCTCCAGTTCGGTCAAACTAGGATATGCCAGCATCTTACTATCACCTGTCTCTCTCCCTAAAATAGCCAAACTGACCCGCTTTTTATTTTTCCCTAACGCTGTATACGTATTAGTTAAATCATTTAACTGATGTGTGCATGCTCGTGTACAATGAATCGGTGCATTTAAAGCAATGGTCCAAAGTACGCCAGGCTCTTGTTGCCAACCTGCAATAGAAATCTCACCCTCAACGAACTTTCCATTATTTGTTACACGGTCAGGTAACCAATTAAAAGACACTGCAATATAAGCAAGCAAAAATGGCACACTACAGCAACATAGAAATAACCACATTGGTTTATTTTTCATTGAGTTTCTTCCTTTTTTTTCAACATAAAATATCCAATTGCAGCAGCGGATATGCCTATTAACAACCATTGCAGCGCATAGGCTTGATGCTTTTGAGGAGACATAACTACAGCTTGATAATGCGGTTGCCCAACAACTGCTTGGGTACCTACTTGATACGTCAAAAATGGATATATACTTAACCCAGTAATATTCAAAAAATAAGATAGGTCGATATATTGAAGTAAATTAGGCTGATTAATATCCATTGCTGGCTGTGATGCTAGCGTAAAACCTTGAATATCCTTGCTCTTAATCTGTAAGTTAAGCTCTATTTGCTCATCCGGCAAATTCAATAAAGGTAATGTTCTAGATGCAGGTGCTGCCACAAACCCTAAATTAACAAGCAGCATTCCATTAAGGTTATTGGCGTCAAATAGGGTCACCACGTCATATCCTGTTTGACCTTCAATAACTTTGTTATCTAAAAACCAGATATTCCCCTGTACAAAATGCCCCACAACTTTTATTTTTGCACTATGAAGCAGATCCGGTGACGTGACCAGAAACTTCCTTAAATCAGACCTCGGCGCAGCTAAGTGTGCCAGCTCCTGCTTGAGTAGTGATTCTTTATTTTCCCCCCTTAACCATTGCCATCGCGCGAGCAATAAACACACAGTAACAATAAGTATTACTGCCAATGTCACCAAAGTTGAACTAAGCTTGTAACGACTCACTTCTTGCATATAGGCCTCTAAATGTTGATTAAACTTGTTATCGTATTTTTATTATTATTTATCTTATTCAACCTATTTAGAGCACTTTATTTAATGGTCTCTAACACTCAAGGAAATAAACCTATGTCTTTTTACCTCGGGCGCCGGGTTATTTACTCTGTGTTTGTGATTTTACTTATCTTATGTAGTGCACTATTTGAACTTCTTCCGCTTAATAGCACACCATTACTCATAGAACATACACAAATACAAACAAACACAACCAGACAACATCAACAAAATGCCAATACCAAGCAGCCGCTTGAAAAGCAAAGTGTTGTTTAGAGTCCAAATGCCCCTTGAATATACGCAGTAAAACAACCATTAACATCAAAGTGCCTAGTGTCACGTGCATACCATGAAACCCTGTAAGCAAGTAAAATGTATTGCCATAAAGCCCTGATTGTAATGTCAAATTCAGATCATTATAGGCATGCATATACTCTGCGACTTGCAACCCTAAGAACACCACGCCAAGTAACACAGTTAAACTCAAAAATACTTTCAGTTTTGCTCGTTCATCACGCTCTATAGCGACATGTGCAAAATGAATTGTGACAGAAGAAGTTAAAAGAATAATTGTGTTGATTAACGGTAAGCCCTGCCACCCCATCGCATTTGTGGTATCACCAGCTGGCGTAGTTAACAGCGGCCAAACGGCCTCAAAGTTCGGCCAAAGCACCTCGTAAGTCATCGCATTATTGCTGGCTCCTCCTAACCAAGGCACAGATAACACCCGGGCATAAAACAATGCCCCAAAGAATGCTAAGAAAAACATTACCTCAGAAAAAATGAACCAACTCATACTCTGACGAAATGAACGATCCATTTGCGCCGAATATAACCCTTTTTGCGACTCTTCAATTACATGTTTGAACCAACCAAACAACATGTATATCAAAACACCAATCCCTGCATATAAAATATAACTCCCACTCGCATTTTCGGAATTAACTTGCATGACAGTCAAGCCAGCACCGATGGCAACTAAAAACATTGCGACGGCACCAATTATTGGCCACTGACTTTGCTCTGGTACATAATAGTTTTCATATTTTTGTTCCACGAATCTCTCCTAACTTGCGACTGCACTTGCAGTCACAGTATGAATATTGGCTTGTGCTGAGTCACTAATATCAAATACGGTGTATGACAACGTTAACTCTTTCACATCAAGGGGTAACTCTGTGTCTACATAAAATAATAACTTGAACTCAAGTTGCTCACTTGCAGCAAACGCTTGCTTATCAAAACAAAAACATGCCATTTTATGTAGATACTTTGCTGCTCTTCCTGGAGAAACTGAAGGAACGGCTTGCATAACTCGTGCACTTTTACTTAAGTTTTGTGCTGAAAATATCACTTCCGTCATCTCACCAGGTTTAACTTGGACCATATACTGCTGCGCTTTCACGGCAAATGGCGCACTTTGTTGTGCATGGGTCGTAAAGCTCACATCAACCGTTCTGGAGTTGACAATTTGTTGGCTTTGCGCCGCCACTTCCATATTCGGCTTGCCATTAAGGCCCGTCACATCACAAAACACGTCATAAAGAGGCACTAATGCAAAAGCAAAAGCAAACATTGCCACCGCACTCAACAATAATTTCTTTAATAAGACACTGTGTTCCATTATTTAACCTCTGGCGGAGTACTGAAGGTATGGTATGGTGCAGGGGATGCAACCTCCCACTCAAGCCCTTCAGCTCCATCCCAAACTTTGCTTGGGACAGACTCTCCACCACGAGCACATTTATAAACAACCAAAACAAACAATAACTGCGATAACCCAAAAGCAAAGCCGCCAATGCTTATTATGGCGTTAAAATCCGCAAACTGGAGGGCGTAGTCAGGAATACGCCGAGGCATACCAGCAAGACCGACAAAATGCATAGGAAAGAATAAGACATTAACGCTTATTAATGACAACCAAAAGTGCCATTTTGCAAGGGCAATGTTATACATGTGGCCCGTCCATTTCGGTAGCCAATAATAAGCTCCTGCCATAATTGAGAACACGGCACCGGTTACCAATACATAATGAAAGTGCGCAACGACAAAATAGGTATCATGATATTGAAAATCAGCAGGTGTTATTGCTAGCATCAAGCCTGAGAAACCACCTAACGTAAATAACACAATAAAGGCAATGGAAAACAGCATTGGGATTTCGAACGTTATTGACCCTCGCCACATCGTCGCCACCCAATTGAATACCTTCACCCCTGTTGGAACCGAGATCAACATAGTCGCATACATGAAAAATAGCTCGCCAGCCAGTGGCATCCCAGTAGTAAACATATGATGTGCCCAAACAACAAAAGAAAGCAGTGCGATTGAAGAAGTTGCATACACCATTGAGGCGTATCCAAATAATTTTTTCCGTGAGAAGGTTGGTACAATGGTGGAGATGATCCCAAAAGCGGGCAAAATCATGATATATACCTCTGGATGGCCAAAGAACCAAAATATATGTTGGAACATTACCGGATCACCACCACCTGCTGCGTCAAAAAAACTAGTGCCAAAATACTTATCAGTTAATACCATAGTGACAGCACCTGCTAATACAGGCATAACCGCTATCAAAAGAAATGCGGTGATCAACCACGTCCATACGAATAACGGTAACTTCATCCAAGTCATACCTGGTGCTCTCAAATTGACTATGGTTACAATCACATTAATTGCCCCCATAATTGAGCTGATCCCCATTATATGAACCGCAAATACAAATAGCGCGGTGTTATCATTGCTATATGTCGTCGATAGTGGCGCGTAGAATGTCCAACCAAAAGCTGGCCCACCACCTTCCATAAACAATGACATTAATAGGATTGAAAAAGCGAATGGCAGGATCCAAAAGCTCCAGTTATTCATTCTAGGTAACGCCATATCTGGCGCGCCTATCATCATGGGTATCATCCAATTTGCTAACCCCGTGAACGCTGGCATTACAGCCCCAAAAACCATAATTAAACCATGCACGGTAGTCATCTGATTGAAAAAATGCGGATCGACTAGTTGCAGTCCAGGCTGAAATAGCTCGGCGCGAATGACCATTGCCATCGCCCCTCCGACGATGAACATAGTCAGAGAAAAAATTAAATACAGAGATCCTATATCTTTATGATTTGTTGTATAAAGCCAACGCTTAAATCCTTTCGGCATATGGTGGTGTTCATGGTTTTGCTCTTGAGATTCAACCAATGTACTCATTGTTCTTTCTCCTTAGTCGCGTCTATTTCTAATTGTATTTGACTAGGTTGAACCACTTCACCAGTATCATTACCCCAGCTATTACGCTTATAGGTAATAACACCAGCAATTTGTTTGATAGACAGTTGCTTCCCAAATGCCTGCATGGCTGTTCCTGGTTTACCATTAAGTAAAATATCAATGTGAGGTTGCAAATCACCTGTCACCATAGGGCTCCCCTTTAAGGCAGGAAACACACCAGGTAATCCCATTCCTGTTGGTTGATGGCATGCTGCACAGTAACCCATGTAAACTTGCTCCCCAACGGCCATTAATTCTTCTTTGCTTAACGTTTGATCTAGTAATGCAGCACTTGCTGCCGCTTCTATCGATTTTTGTTGTTTGGCCTGAACCAACCAGAGATCAAATTCATCAGGCGCCCTTGCATCAACGACGATTGGCATAAACCCATGATCTTTTCCACATAGCTCAGCACATTGTCCTCTATAAATTCCTGCCTCATTTACATTAGTCCAAGCTTCGTTAATAAAACCGGGATTTGCATCTTTTTTCACTGCAAAGTCGGGGACCCACCAAGAATGAATTACATCATCAGAGGTCATCAGAAATCGTACTTTTTTTCCGGTCGGTATAACCAATGCTTTGTCCACTTCCAACAAATAATGCTCACCCTTTTCTTCCTTATCATTCATCTGCTCTCTTGGTGTGGAAAGTACAGAGTAAAAATCTACATCATGGCCCATGTACTCGTAATGCCACTTCCATTGAGAGCCGGTCACTTTAATGGTTAGATCTGCTTTACTTGCATCTTCCATCGCTATCAACGTTTTAGTAGCCGGTATAGCCATTACGACCAATATAACAAATGGAATCGCAGTCCAAAGAATTTCTACTTTGGTACTTTCGTGAAATTGAGCTGCAATAGCGCCTTTAGATTTTCGGTGATGTATGAGTGCCCAAAACATCACCGCAAAAACGATGACACCTATAACACAACATATCAGGAAGATAGTCATATGGAGTTGATAGACATTTTGACTTATGTCTGTCACTCCTTGTCGCATATTGTAAGCACTATTACTGGTCGCACTAAACGAGAGTAATAAAACGAATAAGCTTACAAACGCATGGCATGCTTTCATGTGACGCCCCTTTATTTTACGCTAGTAAATGACCTTTTCACTAAAATGCGCATGGTGTTTTTATTATCGGATGACTGTCATGAGCTGCGACTTTCGTCGAATGCTAAACTGCGTGACTATTAACTAATTAGTCAATAAATAAGCAATTTGCAAGTTTTAAGGTGTTTTTAAACAACTAGAGGGGAAGTGTTTGAATTTATTTAGCACAATAGAATTAAAATCTAAGTGAAACAGGTGAATTTAGAGATAAACTCACCATTTTACTTAATGAAGTTGATGCTATTGGATGTAATTACATCCAATTACCATTTCTTATCACACCAACTGCTAAGCCTTCTATTGCAAAAGACTCATGCTCCAAGTCAACCTCAATCGCTGAAAAGTCGTCATTTTCTGCGTGTAATAAAACACGTTTACCTGCTTTCTCTAAGCGCTTTACAGTTACGTCTTCATCCACTCTGGCAACAACTACTTGTCCATTTTCAGCCACTTGAGTACGATGTACTGCTAGTAAATCTCCATCGATAATACCAATATCTTTCATACTCATCCCATTAACCCGCAATAAGTAGTCGGCCACAGGCTTAAATAAAGACGGATCGACTTGGCAATGCGTTTCGATGTGTTGCTGTGCTAAAATGGGTTCACCAGCAGCAACCCTGCCAATCAAAGGGAGACCTAATTGCTCTGCCTCATCTTCGACGGCTAATCGAATTCCTCTACTTGCTCCGGGGACCATCTCAATAACCCCTTTTTTTGCCAGTGCTTTCAAGTGCTCTTCTGCAGCATTTGCACTTTTAAAGCCTAATGCATCTGCAATTTCTGCACGTGTTGGTGGCATTCCTGTATCTTTAATAAATACTTTAACGAGTTCAAATACTTGTTCTTGTCTTTTTGTCAGAGGTCGCATACAACTGGTTTTCCATACAGTATTATTTACTGTGAGTATATACAGTTAGATATAAATCGCAAATATTTGTCATAAAAATAGGTGAAGCTGCAAAATGGGGAGGCAAATAGCGATATGACCTAACATCTTTAGGCTTTCTCAAATCGGTTTATTTCACCGGCTTAATTTAAAAACCTCCTCTCCTATACACATTAGCCACAGCCTATAAATTCAAAGGTAATCGCATCTAGAATTGATAAAAAACTTATAAAACAAAACGCTAAAAAATGAACGTTATTTAATAGGAAGTGATATGCTGATTAAT
>NZ_JAGJEF010000229.1:0-475 GCF_018100875.1 Pseudoalteromonas sp. MMG012 | reverse complement strand
ACCGTCTGCTTGACCAGTCAACGTGCCACCGAGCAATGCTTTACTTTGTGTTTTTTCACACCACGCAACAAAGTTTAGGAATGGGTCTGCTTGGCCCTTGGCGGCTTCTTTAAAATCAATCTCCATGCCACGTGGAATAATGCCACCTGCGTTATGGCCGATTGATAAAACAGCCCGCATTAATGTGGCTTTCTCTTTTGTGCTTGCGCCTGCGGGGTATTTACCAATTTTGCTGGGTAGCCCGTATATCTCTAAAAACTCGGCTAAGTCGCGTATTGAATAATTTTTAAATAAGTGCGGCCAAGCAAGGTTAGACGTTAATCCTGCTCGATGTAGATAGCCACTTTTGCTGCGGCTAACATGCGTTACCCAACCAAACGGGTTGAGCACAATACCATTAGGATCGTCACTACGTAATCGTAGTTCGTTGCGGTTATCAAGCGCAGTTTGGAACAAGCCTTGCTCTCTAAAATTG
>NZ_JAGJEF010000228.1:0-475 GCF_018100875.1 Pseudoalteromonas sp. MMG012 | reverse complement strand
GAGTTTTAGAGAGCAAGGCTTGTTCCAAACCGCGCTTGATAATCGCAACGAACTACGGTTACGCAGTGATGACCCAAGCGGCGTAGTGCTCAACCCATTTGGTTGGGTGACGCATGTTAGCCGCAGCAAATCGGGCTATCTACATCGAGCAGGATTAACGTCTAACCTTGCTTGGCCGCACTTATTTAAAAATTACAGCATACGTGACTTAGCCGAGTTTTTAGAAATATATGGGCTACCCAGCAAAATTGGTAAATACCCCGCAGGCGCAAGCACCAAAGAAAAAGCCACATTGATGCGGGCAGTTTTATCAATCGGCCACAATGCAGGCGGCATAATACCGCGTGGCATGGAGATTGATTTTAAAGAAGCGGCCAAGGGCCAAGCCGACCCGTTTTTAAACTTTGTTGCGTGGTGTGAAAAAACCCAAAGTAAGGCATTGCTCGGTGGCACGCTAACAGGCCAAGCAGACGGC
>NZ_JAGJEF010000227.1:0-497 GCF_018100875.1 Pseudoalteromonas sp. MMG012 | reverse complement strand
GTACGTTGCACAATGCGTGTCATGCCGTTTAAGCCATGCTGCACTGTGCCGTCAAGCAGCATGAGTGCAACACCTGCATTTAGCTCGTCACAATGCATTGGTTCCCAATAATCTCGGTAGAAGTAGCGAATGGCCGTGCCAATTTTCAAATTAGCAATGTCGGTTTGCGGGTATGCGCGCTGGCTAATGCCAAATTTGGTTAAGCAGCCACGGTCTGACGCAATATTGTTAATACCGCCGTCATCGCGCAGGCCGCCCTCTAAATACAAAATAGTGAGTACGCTGCGGCAAAACGCCTCGCTGTAGCCAATTAGTGCGGCTGCAATTTCGGGTTGTTGTTTGTAGTGCTCTAGTTGTTGAGGTGTCAGCATTAGTCTCGGCTCCAATCTGTTTGTTAACAGAATGCCGAGCGCGCGAGGGAATGTATTTTAACCTGGGTTAAAAAATTACTTGGTTTTCTAGCTTAATAGATAATTTTTTGCATTTTTTTACAAAAC
>NZ_JAGJEF010000226.1:0-506 GCF_018100875.1 Pseudoalteromonas sp. MMG012 | reverse complement strand
TTTTCAAGGTATGCTGTGCTGCGCATCGCTTTCTTCTGTTTTGCAGGCATCCCTTTATTAAAACTTGTTTCTGCTTTTAGCTGATTAAATGCAATATGCCTCAGTCCTGCAAATACAGAGGCTGCACCTTCACGCCTTATTCGGCACTCATCTTCTTTAAATCCTACATCTAAACGCCAATGCAATCCATTTTCTATTTGCCAATGTTGCCGTGCTGAATTCGCGAGTTCTTCCGCCGTTAAACACGCTGAACTGATATAGTATCTATAACATAACTCATTGCTTATTTTACCTTTTTCTTTTCTGTAAGAAATAATTACTCCCACTGTCTTTGCGTCTTCCCAGTGTATCGTTTCTGATAAATCACTTACGTCATGGGTAACTGCACAGCACCTAAACTCTTCTCTGTTTTTTTGATAATCGGCTTCATTAAACAAAATGCCTTTTGATGCTTGTCGTGTTATCTCTGGCAATAAAGCTCGCTCTATTTGCGATAATAGCCCTTT
>NZ_JAGJEF010000225.1:0-522 GCF_018100875.1 Pseudoalteromonas sp. MMG012 | reverse complement strand
TTTTTCTAAACTTTTTCTGAAAATACTGGATAAGGTATTTATATAAAAATTAACAATAATGTTTTTGAAGGAAGTTTTTAAGTATGGGTGCAGTGATCTCAGGTAATGGACTCGGGTTATTTAACAGTTCAGCAACGATGTTGGGTGGTCAGGTTGATTCAGGTAAAGCCGCATTAGGGCAGGCGTCAGAGCAATTTTTTGTCAATGCGGCAACGGGTAACTTGGTTATTCAAGGCAAAGATGAACAGGTTAAAGGACTGGGTCTGGGACTTGGGATAGTACGTACTTATAACAGTGAGGGCATTTTGATGGCGACAACAATGACCAGTGGCGGCTGGGCTTTTTAAAGCGCATAGAGCTAGAAGGCAGTAAAAATACCTCAGGGAGTGTGGTTACTCGCACAACTGCAGATGGTTACGCACAGAAATTTGTCTATGATAGCGCACGTAAAGAGTATGTGAGTAAAGCAGGCAGCGGCGCAGATGACACGCTGACATTCAATGCAGATGGCAGTGCGATACT
>NZ_JAGJEF010000224.1:0-525 GCF_018100875.1 Pseudoalteromonas sp. MMG012 | reverse complement strand
TGGCCAAGACTACCTTGATGGCATCAAGAATACCTATGCGGGTAAAAACGCAGTGAAGGTAGCCACGGTAGGTAAACCAAGCAAGGTGATATTTACTGAATTACCTAATGCGGGCGAAGCCCGTGTTGAGGGCGCTGTGTTTGTTGATGGCAATCAAAATGGCATAAAAGAAGGTAAAGATCTCGCGATCCCAAGCCTTACAGTCACGCTTACCGGTAAAGATGAATTTGGCAACGCTGTGTCACTGACCACTAACACTGACAGTAATGGCACATTTAGTTTTACGAGGCTGCGCCAACCTGATTCAGACGGATATGTGGTGACGCGCGCAGACACACCCAGCTACGAAGATGGGCAAGACTATCTTGATGGTGTGAAGAATACCTTCGCTGGAAAAAACGCGGTGAAGATCAGTACGGTGGGTAAACCAAGCAGGGTGATCTTTACTGAGCTACCTAATGCGGGCAAAGCCCGTGTGGAAGGCGCTGTGTTTGTTGATGGCAATCAAAATGGTGTTAAAGAGCC
>NZ_JAGJEF010000223.1:0-541 GCF_018100875.1 Pseudoalteromonas sp. MMG012 | reverse complement strand
AAAGTTAGCGTAGCGCTCCGTGTCAGTGGGGTCGCATTATAGGGCGTTCATTGATTTGTTCAAGCACTTTTTTTAAGTTTTTATCTGTTCGCACAAATAAGCAGCTAAAACCCCGTTTTTGGTTAATTTACAACCAACAATAGTTACATTTACGATAAGTTTTATAAAAAAAATACAACAGCTCGCTCAATCACCAATGAATAACTGAGCGCTTTAAATCACTTTTCCTTTGAAAATATTATCATTAATTCAAAAGTGGACATAAGTCACAGTCTAAAATTAAGAATTTAGTCATATTAAATGCGCAATCTTTACTGCCCTGTACCGACATCGTTCGAGATTAAGCTAAGTAAACTTGTACTATAAAGCCTTTCTCTGCAAAGTTCGATTTTGATTCCACCCAATAAAAATTTACTTAGGATCTATTTTTTTGGGGGGAGTAACACTGAAACTTAGTTTTTAACTACAACGAGAACCCAGACCTGAGTCGGGACGACTGTGAGTGAAAGTTCTGAATCCTGTGATAATAATAACGACAAGT
>NZ_JAGJEF010000222.1:0-543 GCF_018100875.1 Pseudoalteromonas sp. MMG012 | reverse complement strand
AGTTTTACCGTGGTCAACGTGGCCAATTGTACCAACGTTTACGTGCGGTTTTACGCGTTCAAACTTTTCTTTTGCCATGACGGAACCTATCGTTTATGTGTCTAGATTACATATAAAAACAATCCACAAAATGCGGATTAGAATTTTTCAATAAATGAATATTTTAGGACAAATCAAAGGAAGCGTTTGAGAAGATTCAGCAGCCTGGTGCTGATAGGCAGATTTGAACTGCCGACCTCACCCTTACCAAGGGTGCGCTCTACCAACTGAGCTATATCAGCAACACCAGAAAACTGGAGCGGGCAGTGGGAATCGAACCCACATCATCAGCTTGGAAGGCTGAGGTAATAGCCATTATACGATGCCCGCTTTAGCAAACTGTTTTCTTAACTACCTCTAACCGTCAAGAATAAAGTGGTGGAGGGGGCTGGATTCGAACCAGCGAAGGCAGTGCCGTCAGATTTACAGTCTGATCCCTTTGGCCGCTCGGGAACCCCTCCACGAAACAATTCTTTGTCTAAAGCTTCTACATAAGAGTGTAGA
>NZ_JAGJEF010000221.1:0-556 GCF_018100875.1 Pseudoalteromonas sp. MMG012 | reverse complement strand
CTGCGTAGCAGGTTCTTGCTCTGGCTCCACGTCATCAATCAGCCCATCCATATCGTCTATATCAAACTCGTCGCTCGCCTCTTCTACCAGTTCAGATTCCGCAGGAGTTTCGTCTAAGAGCCCATCAATGTCGTCTATATCAAGCTCATCGCTCGCCTCTTCTATCAGTTCAGGTTCCGCAGCCGTTTCGTCTAAGAGCCCATCCATATCGTCTATATCAAACTCGTCGCTCGCCTCTTCTACCAGTTCAGGTTCCGCAGGAGTTTCGTCTAAGAGCCCATCAATGTCGTCTATATCAAGCTCATCGCTCGCCTCTTCTACCCGTTCAGGTTCCGAGGCCGTTTCGTCTAATAACCCATCAATGTCGTCTATATCAAACTCGTCGCTCGCTTCTTCTACCAGTTCAGGTTCCGCAGCCGTTTCGTCTAACAACCCATCAATATCGTCTATATCAAACTCGTCGCTCGCTTCTTCTACCAGTTCAGGTTCCGAGGCCGTCTCATCTAACAACCCATCAATATCGTCTATATCAAACTCGTCGCTCGCTTCTTCTACC
>NZ_JAGJEF010000220.1:0-604 GCF_018100875.1 Pseudoalteromonas sp. MMG012 | reverse complement strand
TGAATCGACCAGGCTTCTCTAGACACTTAACTGCTTTATAATTAAGTGTACTAAGGAGAAAAAATGTCTCAACGATTTACAGATGAATTTAAAATACAAGCCGTAAAACAAGTCACAGAGCACGGCTATTCAGTCGCTAGTGTTTCTGAAAGGCTTGGTGTAACTAGTAGCTCTCTTTATAACTGGATAAAAACGCACGGTCCGAATAGTGAAGAGCATAAGCAGTCTCAAGAACAATCTGACCGTATTAAACAGTTAGAAAAAGAGCTGAAACGAGTGACAATGGAACGCGATATCCTAAAGGAAGCAACTGTATTTTTCGCGGGCGAGTCAAAGAAAAATACACGTTCATAAAAGCTAGACTCAAGAATTACCCAACAAAGTTGATGTGTAAAGTACTGTCAGTACAGCGAAGCGGCTTCTATGCATGGATGAGTAATCCGAAATCCAAAAGAGAGCTAGAAGATGAACGACTGACAGGGCTAATCAAGCATTCTTGGCTAGAAAGTGGCTGTGTCTATGGGTATAGAAAAGTCACAAGTGACCTTCGAGACTTAGGCGAAGATTGTAGCAAACATCGTGTAGCCAAACTAATGAAATTGGC